>JAFTIV010000128.1 GCA_017456685.1 Clostridia bacterium
TGCTTTTTAAGTATTTCAATTTTGAGTTCTGGTGTATATTTGTTAAATTTTTGTCCTTTTTTAGCCATAATTAAAAACCTCCTATGGTCTTATTATACCATAAGAGGTTTCCCTTTTTTATTTTTTGTGAACTAAATGGGGCTCACTTCATAATGCGGTAGCCCTTTGATTTTTAATTATCGTTTTCTTTTCTTGCCCTTGCTCTTTTTCGTGAAATTCGAACACTAACTATTGTAGCTACAACACCAGATGCGCTTATCAAAAGTATAACAACAATTGGAATTATAATTTTTGATGCAGGTGTTTTTTGAGTAATTGATATAGTTAAGGTAGAATATTCAACACTATTATTGAAGTCGTTTAGCACTGCTTCAAGTGAGCGAAGCTCTGCCTCGACAGATGAGATTTCGCTTATAAGCTGTACTCTTTCACTTGAATCCACCGCCTTATCAAGAAGCGTCTCAAGCGATTTCATTCTATTTTTTAAGGACTCAATTTTAGCTTCTGTATTAGCGAGCTGAGCGCTTATGTTTTCGCCATATACTCTTTTTGACTCCATTTCGCCATTACTCTCAACAAAATCTATAAGCTGTTCAAGATTTTGTGTAGGCACACAATATGTGATTGTTATATATTCACATTCTCCGTTTCTGTAATTTTCAGTATGGTCTTGAATATATGCGCCAAGCGAAAGGCTCTTTTCATTTATTGATTTTCTAATTGCCGAAGGGTCAGTTGATTTTATCTCAACATCTATGGTGTAGGTTATTTTATGTGGAAGGCTCGAAAGCTCGGGGTTAAATTCCTCGTAATAATCGTCGCCTGTACAAGCCACAAAAGCTACACACGCAAGAATTGACAAGCAAATTGCTATAAATCGTTTCATAATAGCTCCTCCTCTTTTTTATTTAATTTTATCATAAATCATCAAATATGTCAAGCAAGTCGAGCTTACAAGCGTCAACTATAGGTTGCTTTGATTAAAAAGCCTTGAAAAATTCTTAAAATTTTTATTGAGAAAACGAGAGATTTCGAGAGATAAAGTGAGAAAAAGTGAGATAATATATTTAAAAATCAATTTGAAATAATTTTTTTCAAAAAATCTATTGACAGGGATTTTCTTAGGTGGTATAATGTTGTAGCAATTAAAGATGCGGATATTTCCGCGAAGCTAAAACTAATTGGAGGAATTTAAAATGTCAACATTTATGGCAAACAACACCATTGAGAGAAAATGGTATGTTATTGATGCTGCTAACAAGCCTCTTGGTAAGACTGCAGTTGCTGCTGCTAACATTCTTAGAGGAAAGCATCGTCCTGAATTCACCCCTCACGCTGACTGTGGTGAGTTCGTAATCATCATCAACGCTTCAAAGGCTATTCTTACTGGTAAGAAGCTTGAGCAAAAGTACTATCGTCGTCACTCTGGATACATCGGTGGTCTTAAAGAGGTTCAATACAAGACTCTTATGGCTACTCGTCCTGAGCTCGCTATGCAGCTCGCTGTTAAGGGTATGCTCCCTCACAACGCAATCGGCGACAAGTCAATCACAAGACTCAAGGTTTATGCTGGTCCTAATCACAATCAACAGGCTCAATGCCCAATTGAAGTAAAGTAATCGAAAGGAGATAGAAAATGTATACAAGTGCAAAACCATATTTCTACGGAACAGGTAGAAGAAAGTCATCTGTAGCTCGTGTTCGTGTCTATCCCGGTACAGGTGCTATTACTATCAATGGCAGAGATGTAGACGATTATTTTGGTCTTGAGACTCTCAAGCTCATCATCAACCAACCATTCGGTGTAACCGAGACAATGGGCAAGTACGATGTAGTTGCTAATGTTAACGGTGGTGGTATCTCAGGTCAGGCTGGTGCTATCCGTCATGGTATCGCAAGAGCTTTGCTTCTCGCTGATGAAACCTTCCGTCCAGCTCTTAAGGCTGCAGGACTTCTCACTCGTGACCCTCGTATGAAGGAGAGAAAGAAGTACGGACTCAAGGCTGCTCGTCGCGCACCACAGTTCTCAAAGAGATAATTTGTTCACAAATTATCAAATCCCCCGATTTTCGGGGGATTTTTTGAGCTCAAAGATAGGTGACACTCCAAGAACGCGAGTGAAACGATGCGCGATTGGTCAGTAGAAGCTATGCAAGAGAGCGAAGCGAGTCGCAGATAATTTGTTTATCGAATTATGCAAAAGGTACACTTTGTGTGCCTTTTTGTTTTTTTGCACTAATGCAACCTCAAGTTGACATTTTTAATGTTTAGTTTATTGAAAAGCTTCAAATTTTATGATAAAATAAAAATATGAAAGGTGGGGATACGATGTTTTTCTTTATTAAGCACGCAAGGAAAATACAGATTGTTATTTTAAGTATATGCTTTGCGCTATCAATAGTTTATAATATATTTGTGAATTTCTCTGTTCTTCCTTTTGTGTTCTCTTTAATAATCACGCTCGCATTCAACCTTCTTGGAATTATTATCATCAATAATATTGCAAGAAAAAAATGTATTGGCTTTCTTAACTCTTGCGAGCCTGATGAATATTTTCAATTTGTAAAAGCATTATACAATGCCAATCCCAAAAGCTTGGTTTATGCAATTGATTACTGTGCTATGCTAATAAATTTAAATATAAGTAATACTCAAACCGCGAAAAGCATATTGGAGCACTTTGACTTGACACCTTTTTCCAGCAAGGTATTTTATCCTTTGATGGCTATTTACTATAACAACCTTTATGACATTTATATCTCATTAGAAGAATTTGACAAAGCATTCGAGGCTTACGAAAACGAGTTAAAATATTTTAAACTTCCCGAAAGCACTGGCTATAAGCCTCATCTTTTCTCCACTTTGGCTCTTACAACTGCTGATGTTTTGTGTAGGAAAGGAGATTATGAAAATGCCATTATTGAAATAGAAAAGCACGACAAAAATAACTTATTTGAAAAAGTAGCTCACGCGTTTGGATTAGGTATGATATATATTGGTATGGGTACAAACGAAAAGGCAATCGAACAATTTGAATATGTAATAGAAAATGGCAA
>JAFTIV010000007.1 GCA_017456685.1 Clostridia bacterium
ATCATTATTGCTATCGGCATGAGATGCCTTGTTTGCCTTATCTCCGCAAGCACACTCGTTCCAGAGCCATTGTTTGCATTAAAGCTAATCTTATAACAACAACTTTAACGTCAAAAGTTGTTTCAAGTCCAAGATATTTAACAGTAATAGTGCGAGTTCCAATAAGTTCTACGCCGAATACATATATCCTGTTGTCATAGGCTTCCTCCTACTGTAAATTTATTATAATTATTTTATCATATAATCATAATCAATTCAAGGCTTTTCTTTGATTTTCATATCCTTAAAATGAAAATCCAAATTTCAAAAAGTGATATTTTTGAGGTTGTTTGGTATGTAATTTTTCTTTTCATTTTGATAAATTGGAATTTGCCTGTTTATATCGGTGTTCCAACTTCAATTAAGTTACCATCCAAATCGTAGAATCTGACCACCTTTTGCCCCCAACTGTGTGTCATCAGGTGGTTAACATATTCGATTTCAGGGTAAAGTGTTTCAAGGCGCTCTACAAATTGTTCTATGTTGGGCTCTTCAAAATACAACTCCGACTGATTACTGTTTGGAATTACACTTCTTTTTGTGAATTGTTCCCAGTATCCCGATTCCTGTAAATATAAATTATTCGTCAATTCCATATTCCCATCGTTGTCTTGGAGCAGTTGAAATCCAAACATATCACTATAGAACTTTAACGCGCGGTTACAATCTTTAACAACAATAAGCATTCCTTTGTATTTCATATGTGTTCTCTCCGTCAAATTCTTATTTATCTGTGAGTTTATTGTATCATCTTTTCAAAAGCATTTCAAGCCCGCACTCTTTATTGCTAAATTACATCAAAGCAAATACAAGGCTCTTGCTTTTGAAATATTTCTAATTAGGGCTTTTTCAATAAAATCGCATCAACGAAAAAGCACTCCTCGCGGAGTGCTTTTTGAGTTAAAATCTATTTATTATTTCGCAATCCCAGGTATCTACTCCGCTGTCCTTAAAGACCTCATAGAGGCGATTTTTCAAATCTGCCTTACTAACTCCCTTTTTAAGAACAACCTGCAAAAATCCGCCTCCACCTGCGCCACATATCATCTTACCGTCGATTAGGTCGTCGATGCTCAAGAATATTTGGTTTATACAGGTATTAGTACTTCCTGCGTCGATTTTACGGCTTTCGTCCCAGTGCTCGTTCATAAGCTTAGCAAAGCCGTCAATGTTGCCCTTTTCGAGCTCAAAGCGCATAAGAACGGCAAGCCTTTGAATGTTATAATGCGCCTTAACAGACACGGGGTCGTTTGAAATGTATTTTAAGATAACCTCTCTTAAAAGGTTTCTTGCGAGCCTACGCTGACCTGTATATATAATGCAGTAGCGGTCATTTAGCTCCTTAAGAGCCTCGTCGCTGATTACACAAGGGGTGCACACAATCTGTTGCTTCAAGCCCGAGCGAGTGGTTACCATTTTAATTCCAGAGGTAAGACCGCCTACCTGATCCTGCCAGCCTCCGCCTGTAGAGATAAGCTGCTCCATACACAAAACTCGCTCATAGAGCTCATCATTTGTCCAGTCGAGCCCAAATGCCTCATTGATAGCCTTCATACACGCGCCCGACAAAATAGAGCTTGTACCAAGTCCACTTCCCTTAGGAATATTTATAACTCTTGTATTCATATACAAGCCACCGCCAAGCTGTGCAAGAATATCGTCAAGCTCCGCCTCGCCGTCCTTAGGTATCATACCACAGGCAATAAGCGCCGCCTTATGAAGTGCCGAGGGGTCAGCTGGGTCAGTACAGCTTTGGATTTCCTTAATGCTTGTGCATTCGGTTCTTGAGCCAATATCTGTGCTTTCAAGAATGATACAGGGCTCCTTGATTTTACGAATAGTGACCTCAACGGGCAAGGTGCCGTTTATTGATATTGCGGCATTTAAAACCGTGCCACCATTTTCCATACAATAGGGGGGAGTGTCGCTCCAGCCACCGCCAAAATTAACTCTAACGGGCAATTTAACGACTGTTTCGTCCCTTGCAAAGCTCATTTTTTGCTGACGAATGTTAGAATATGCGCCCTTTAGCGTTGCCTCGCAAATTGTCTTAAGACACGCCTGCTCCATTTTCTCGCTCAAATCACCGCTTGTAAGACGAGCAAGGTAGCAGTAAATTCGAATTAAAATACCAAATTGTGCAAGGTCATCAAGGCTTAATCTGCTTGCCTTGTCTAACAGGTAATTTACTGTTTTGATATCAATTTTTGAATACTTGTCCTTTAGCTCCTCAACCGAGCGGCCACGAGTGATATAGTCGAGAATGTCCTCGGCTACAACCTGCTCGTAAAGGTTCTCCTGCCACGGCAAGATGGCTGTTACATCGGCATCTTGGAAGCTTGAATGCAAGGAAGCAAGCTCACAGCCTGCGATATCATTATTTATAGTTCTGCGAACAGCCTCCTCAATGGAGCTACAGATAGGATATATTTTTGCTGTCCAAAGTGGCTCGTCAAGCGCCTTGCCGAAGAGCTTATTTTCCTTTGGATTGTCGTTTACGCCATACATACGACAAACAAAGCGTCCGTCGTTTAGCTTTAGTCCGTGAAGCGCTACTCCATCGGGCACGCTATCGCCATCAAGAGTAACACCAGAGATAACACAATTTTTGCCGATTACAGAGCCACGGTGAATTCGGCTATCCTCAATATAGCTTCCCTCGCCTACTGTGCTTTTACGGCTTACATAGCTATTAGATATTGCGTATTTATCAGTCGAGAGATTGCTGTTAATTACAGATTTCCAGCCGAGGAAGCGATACTTCTCCATATCGCTTGTTACAAGCCTTAGAAGCTCTTTTGTTGTTCCAAAATGAATAAAGCTTGCAGGAGAGAGCTGAATTAGCTTTATTTTATATTCGTGAAGCGCCTCCCAAAGCCTTGTGCGACAAGCATAAAGCTCGTCTGTATAATCACCCTCGGGCTTTTCCTTATAGAATTGCTCGAGGCTTGAGTTGATTGCGAGTGGGTAAAGAAAATCAGCATAGAAGGACACCTTAGCCTTATCGTTTGCAAATGCGATATAGTCCTTTTCTTCCCTTACAAGGCTATAGAGCCTTTCAAGAACCTCAGCACCGATAATAACCGCACCTGTGTCGATATCTACATTTCCTTGGGCATCAACCGCGCCACAGGAGCGCAGGGTTTTTTCGTCCATTTTATGGAGAAAGCTTCCAACAGAGCCGTCAGTGTGCTTGAGATATACTCCGTGATTTTTGCCGACCTCTACATTTTCCTTGATTGAAAGCGCGGCAACATCTGCCCTGTAGAAATCAATTTGCAATGCGTTGAACAAAAGAAGCACATCGCCCGAGCAAACAAGCATTCCCTCTTGAATTCTTGATGCCACGGTTGACATACCTATCATAAACTCGTCAAAGAGTGTGGAGCGCCTGCCGTCCGGCAAAATTCTTGGAACGGGAGAAAAAAGCTTACCGCACGCAGAATATTGAGGCACGCGCTTGCTGTCTCCACCTGAATGTATGCACAAAATGCGCTTGCCCTTAAAGGTGCTCTCGTGCTCTCTAATGTAGCGGATTACCGAAAATGTAGCTCCGCCTGAGCCAATGCGCTTGCCGTCCCTGTCCGGGATTACTACAAATTTTGTACTTTTGGGCAAAAGAGCCTTTGACTGCCTATGCTTAATTTGCACATCGTATGCGAGCGCCTGAGCATCGTTAGAGGCAGTAAGAACAACATAATCCCACACAGGTAGGTTGTCCTTAGAAAGGGTGTCCATATAGTAATCAAGGGCATCGTTGTAGGACTGCTGTTCGAATAAAGTTGTATAAGATATCATATTCTTTTCGCCTTTTTAAATTTAGTTATTATTGAAAATCCTTAAGGTCTGCTTTTTTGTGAGATGCAAAGGTATAGGCAAATAGAGCTATAAAGGTTTTACAGAAATTTGTAAACCAGCCGAAGCGAACGCGCGCCTCGCGTAGGATTTTTCCACATTCCTTCATTGATAGCATTTTTCCCTTGAAGCCGTTGTTGCTGGTACCGCCTGCGTAGTAGTTAATCAATGGCTTTTGAAGGGCGGTTGACCTAAGCTCCTTATCTCTAAATATGCTTATTTGAACCTTGTAGTCTGCTGCGGACTTGTATTTGATATCAAATTCTCCGTGCTTTTCCCAAACACTCCTCTTCATAAGAAGGGTTGGAGTTGCCGCGAGCCAGCCAAGGCGCCAGTTTCCAGGCTTACCGCTCCAAATTCTCACGATTTTTCCGTCCTTTTGGAAAATCATACCGCCGAATATGTAGTCGTAATCCTCGCTGGTGATTGTAGCCATCATTTCCTCAATAATGGAGCTTTTTATATATGGGTCGGTGCAAACGAGAATGTAATCGCCTGTAGCCAAGCGCGCAGCCTTATTGAAGCCGTCGTACAAGCCCTTGTCCTTCTCCGATTTCCACACAAGCCTTTTTCCAGCCTCGGCATATTTTTGCTCATAGCTCTCGTACAGCTCAACGCTTCCGTCGCTTGAGCCACCATCGGTTATAATATGCTCAATATCAGTATAGGTCTGTGATAGCACGCTGTCCATAACAAGCCTTGCCATCTCCTTGTCGTTGTAAAAGGTCGAAATAATGCTTATCATAATTTTCCTCCAATTATTAAGCCGTTTGTCAAAATTCAAGCAGAGATATCCTGCTAATTTAGAAGCTGTTGCTTATATTATTTTATGTATAATTATAGTATAGCATATTTTTAAAATAAATCAAGATATTTTAAGGTATTCTGCGAAATTGCGACAAAAATGGTGATTAAAAGCCTTGAGAGCTGTCCCAAGGCTTTTTTGGCTTTTATTATTTATTCGCTCTTGAAATGTCGTAAACGGAGATTATTGATAGCTCCTTGAGTAGCTCGCTTGGTGAAAGGTCCGCTTTCGCAAGGACTCTAATCGGCTGAGCGCTTGCTATGTCAAAATAGTTGTCGCTAAGCTCGATGTCGTGATTTTTAAACGATATATAGACATTTTTAGCAAGAGCAACGCTCGAAAGGGTAAGATATACCCCACCCTGTGTCGCGCTTGCCTCTACCTTTATTGCGGGGTCAAGGAATTTGAAGTGCTTTGGCTTAGTGCCAAGCTCTACTCCGCTTGAGATTAAAGAGCCGTCCTTATCGTAAAGCTCTGCCACAAGATAGGTATCTCTTGTCCCGTTAAAGGGCGCATTCGGGAGAGTGGCTATATCAAGCGAGGAAAGAGGCTCGACTGATGCATCAAGCTCAAGCTCTAAGACGGGTGTAAAATCGTTTTTCATCACCCTTACCCTTATTTGTCCATCAAAGCGAGAGGTCGTCTCATTTGACACATTCAGGGCGATTTGCTCGCCCTCATTAAAGAGTCCAAGGGCAACTCCCTGATAAAATCTTCTTGCAAAATAATGTAGCGCCTTATATCTGCCGTAATAGTCAATACTTGACCACGAGGCGACTGGCCACGAGTCATTCAACTGCCAATAAACCGAGCCCATTGTATAGCCACGGCATCTTCTAAAATGCTCAACACCATATTTGATTGCATTCGCTTGGTTTAGCTGAGATGCATAAACGACGCCCTCAAGGGTGGTTGGAAGCTGATATACCTCTGCAAGGTATCTTAGAAGCTTTACATTGCCGTGCCAGTGCTTTTGGTGGGCTTCCATTGTATATGAGAGCACATTTCTCTCGTCATCGGGGCAAAATTCGTCAATTGTTTTGACACAGGGTAGGCTCTCAAAGCCATATTCCGAGCAGAAGCGGAACTTGTGCTTTCTATACTCATCAAAGTCACAGCCACCGTTCCAAACATCCCAAAAGTGGACATCTCCGCGTGTGTTGTCATTTGGGTTATCAAAATTTCCGCCAGATGTTGGGCTTGATGAAATATATGAAATCCAAGGCGCGTGCTCCAAGCAAAGCTCGGGCAATATTTCCTCATATAGCCTTAGATAATCGCGCCTTACCTCAGGGTCATCTCCATCGGCGCAATCCCAGTGACAAATTGCCTCCTCCATCTCGTTGTTGCCACAAAGCAAGCCAAGAGATGCGTGGTGTCTTATTCTCTTTATGTTGTATATAGCCTCAGCTACAAATTCCTTTTCAAATTCGGGTCTTAGCCAAACATTTGCGCACGCGACCATAAAATCCTGCCACACAACAAGTCCGTATCTGTCGCAAAGCTCGTAAAAATAATCGCGTGGGTAGTAGGCTCCGCCCCATACTCTTACACAGTTAAAGTTCGCAAAGACGCAAGCCTGTATCAATTTTTCGAGGCGCTGGTCGGTTTCTCTTGATGGTAGGCTGTCAATCGGCACATGATTTGCGCCCATTGCAAAAATTTTAATTCCGTTTACCTTAAAGCAGAACTCCCTTCCACCCTCGTCTATGTCCTGACTAAGCTCAAGGGTGCGTAGTCCTATAGTCCTTGTGACTGTATCAAGCAATGTGTCCTGCTTATAAAGGTAGAATTTAACCTCGTAAAGCGATTGCTCTCCGTAGCCGTTTGGCCACCAAAGGCGTGGGCTTTTAATTGTTATCTCACCCTTTTCGTCCTCGAGCTCTACGCATTGTCCGTCCACCTCGCACACAAGGCGAAGTCCTTTCGTGCTGTGCTTTAGCTTAGCGCTTACATCAAGGGTCACCTCTGTGCCCTTATGGTGCTGTAGAATAAGCACCTCGTCTATTCTATCTACATTGTAGCACCTTACCTCGACATCACGGAAAATACCCATATTGGGAAGCTTAGGCGCCCAGTCCCAGCCCGACATATAAAATGCCTTTCTTAAATGAGATGCACCCTTAGTTGAATTCTCGTCCATATAAATATGGTGAAGCGCTTCCATTTTTTCAAAATATTCCAAGGGGGCTTTTATCTCAAGCCTTATTTCGTTTTTCTCTCTTACAAGAGGCTTTATGTCGTACTCATACATACGATGCATATTCATTATGCTATCTATAAGAGTATCATTTAGGTAAATATCGCAAATCGTGTCTATTCCATAAAGCACAAGCTCGATTTTGTCGCTCTCAAGCTCGCCTTTAGTTAGGTTGAGCTCGCTATAAAAGACACATCCCTTGCCCGAAAGACTAAAAAGCTCGTGCTCGTTTGTGCCGTAATACGGGTCCTTAACGAGCCCGTGCGAGAGCAAAACGCTATACATATCGCAGGGTGCGGTGCATAAAAGCCCCTTGTGCTCTGCATAGTCCATTTTCCAATCCTTTATAATCATAGCTTCTCCTTTAATTTAAGATAGCACTTAAAATGTGCATATTGCGTAGGCTGTTGTCTGTGATTTTATCGTTTACCGAGTAGGCTATCATCTCAAGCTCGCTTCCGTCAAGCGAGGTCAGCCCCTGCGCCCTTAGCTCAAGTGCGATTTGTGCGCAAATTTTTTCAAGGGTGCTCTGCTTTAGCTCGCTCTGTGCGGTATCATTTTTAGTTGATATGAGCATTTCAAGCTCGCACTCAAGGTGTGATAGCACGCTTAGCTCCCTTAGAGCCCTAAAGGTCCATTTATAATAGGGGATGTATCGCTTATTCAGCAAAAATATCGCGCTCATAGCGCTTTTAGCGAACTCAATTATTGCGAGCTGAGCCGAGCCCGTCTCGCCTCTTTTTATACATCTTGGATAATTATATTGTCCTGCCTGCGCCATCATCAAAAGCGCACCCGCAAGCCTTTTTAGCCTTATGTCCTCGGGCAGATATTCAAGCCCCTTGCGGATTTTTGTAAGTGCCCCGTAGCCGTCGTAAAAGATTTTTCCGTTTGTTGCCTCGGCAAGCGATTGCTCTGGCACGAAAAGCCAGTCAGTCAAGGCAAGCTCGCCCTTGGGATTTCCTGTTTTTGATTTGAAAAAGTCGCTAATTCTTATAACTCCGTGGCGATTTCCGCCAACAGGGCTAAGAGGAGTTCTTTTAAAGCCCTCAAATTCGCTTGGTAGCCTTGAGTACGCGCGCTCAAGTGCAAATTCCGCCCTTGAATCTATTTCGTCGGGAATGAAAATGCAAAAGCCCGGCTCAAAATCGTGGTCGCGCGAGATTTCATCATCGTAGCCGAAGCACTCCGAGCCTGAGCCCATAATACCAACTGCCAAAAGAGGAAGAAGGCTTCCAAATTTCTCCCTTAGCATAGGCTCACCGTGCTGTATATAGAATTTTTCGCAAAGCTCAATTCCCTTCATAAATTCTTCTTGCTCGCTCCTTAAGCTCATTTTCGTAATAGAAGTGTCCATAGTAGCCAAAGGTGGGCGCACATTTCTCGCACACAAAGGCATAATAGCCATCTCTTTTTTCGTAATTTTCGATAAGCGCTCTTGATTTTTCAAGATAAGCCTGAATTTGTTCATCAGCCATCTCAATACCCTGCTCCAGCTCCTTAGCGCTTGCTATGTTTAGGTAGGTTATTGCAACCTCAAGCTCGCCATTTTCACAGCCCTGCATAACCGAGATTGCCCTTTCGTAGCACTCATATGCCTCGCTATACCTTTCAAGGTCCACAAGGGCGAGCGCCATATTGTTATAGAGCCCACCGAGGCGTCTGTCGCCACTCTCGAGCTCTTTTTCGTAAATTTTTTGTGCCTTTTCAAACACAGGTATGGCTTTTTCACTCATACCAAATGCCTTATATGCTGTGCCCGCATTTAAAAAGGTTGTAGCACCGCCAAGGTTATTTTCAGCGCCAAGCTCGGTCACCTTAGAGATAGCAAGGTCAACATAAAAAAGTGCTTTTTCCTTCTCTGCCTGCTTTCGGGTAAGCCCAATAAGCTCATTTAGCAAAAGAAGCTCTACCCTTCCGTCACCCTGCGCCCTTGACTCATCAAGCCAGTATAAAAGGTGCTTTTGTGCCGATATGTAGTCGTTTTTTGCAAAATGCTCGTCAAGGCGAGAGAGTATTCTGTCAATTGAAATTCGATTATCAGCCATTTCTTAGTCCCTCAAAAGTGGCTCTATAATGCGTGGAAAATCTCTATAGTCGTCAATTGTAAGATAGTTGAAGTCCGCCTTGTAAACGCACTCATCATTTCCACCCGTGCCGTAATCGTCGCCTATATAAACGACCTCGTCGTGGCTTATGCCATGCTCGGCGCAATAAAGCTCAAGCGCATAGCGCTTATTATATGGCTTTGGCGACATATCAAACGACGAGGAGCCACCGACAAAGACATTGTATGCCTCAAATGCGTCACACACCTCGTTGTAAATCGCTCTGCGCTTTTTTCTGTCGGGGTCAAAGGCGAGCTTGTCCGCTTGGATTGCCTTAGTGCCAAGAATTGCAAAGGTTATACAGCCCGAGGCGTGATACTCAACGCTGTCGCCCGAAAAGCTTGTAAAGCCGTATTTTTCTCTAAAATAGGTAACTTTTTTCTCAATCTCGTCGCGCTCAACCTCAAAGCGCAAATCGCGCCTTATATCGAGCTTTCCTGTTTCCTTATTGTAGGTTGCATACTGCAAGCCATAGTTGCCGATTATATCAATCGGGTATTTATTCATTTGATTAAAAATTCTGTTAACCTGTCCTGCTCCCACCATTAAAAGCTTGTATTTTTGAGAAAGGGCATTAAGCGCCACCCTGTGTGCCTCATCAAGCTGTTCCTTGTGCTGTGTGAGTGTTCCGTCAAGGTCCATTGCAATAAGCTTTATTTTAGTTATGTCCATTTTCAAGCTCCCTTAGCTTTTCAATTATATCGCGTGGATTGTTTGTTGTAATAAGCCTTGCACCGTATTCAAGGCAGGTCTTAAGCTTTGATTTTTGAGTTATGCTCGCCCCTACCCAAGGCTCAATTCCGCGTGCAATAAGGTCGTCGTAAAGCGCCTTATTCTCGTTATCAAATATGCAAGCGCAATAAAGATATTCATCGGGGCTTATCGACACATTGCTAAGCTCATTGTAGGGATAAAAGCCGTGAAGCGCGTATCTTTTTCCGTGCCTCTTATACACATACTCAAGCACCCAAGCATCAAAGGAATTTATAAGGCATCTGTCTGCCATTTTATATTCCTCTATTAGCTCAATTACCATATCTATACACTTAGCGCATCGAGATGCGTTTTGCTCGCTATAATATTCCTTAATTTCGATATTCAAGGTAAGAGCTGTGCCCGACACAAGCTCAAAAAGCTCTCTTAGTGTGGGAATTTGCTCATAGCACGCGCTATCGCCCGCATTCAAGGCGCGTATTTGCTCAAATGTCATTTCAGCGACACGCCCCTTGCCGTTTGTTGTCCTGTTCACTGTATCGTCGTGAATTAAAACAAGAGCGCCATCAAGCGTTAAGCGAGCATCAGTTTCTATCATATCTGCGCCCGAGGCAATCGCACCACGAAACGCGCTCATTGTATTTTCATAATAGTTATAGCAGTCGCCCCTGTGTCCTGCAACAGCCATTTTTCCTTTTTTAGTAAAGCCCATATTACTCTCCTAAATCGTAGTTAAGCCACAGAACTGTATATCTGTCCTTTAGGTCCTTTGCGTATTTTATCGCGCTTTTAATCTTTTCCTCGCCATAGGTGCTATAAAGCTCGCTCATATCAAGACCGACAAGCGAGAGCATTTTTTCAATCTCGCACGCACTTGGCATTTCGGCAAGAATTTGGCGAATTTCCTCTTCCTTTTCCTTGTATATGGAAAGCCTATCTCTTGTATATGTGCCAAGCCTTTGTTGAAGGGCGACACAGCCATTTGCAACAGAGCCATAATTTCTTTCCATTGCCAAGAGATACTCGTCTCTATTTTCCCTATACTGGGTGTCGGGAAGCGACCTTTTAAGAAGCGCCTCTCTTATCTCAGCGGTTATAACAGTTGAGTACGCGACATCTATTCCGTGTGGAAGGTAGCTCTTGCCCCTTACTATTCCTGTAATCTCAAAATAGTGCGATAGATGATGCTCACTACCTGAGGCGGGGCGAGAGGTTGTCGCAAAGCTCATCATAACTCCAACAACCACAAGAGCCTCGGTTAGCGCTCTTATGCTTTTCTCCTCTCTTTTAAGAAGCCCGCTTGCGGTCTGTAGTGTTTTATCTATCATAGCAAGGGTTGTGTCATATATGTACTGACAAAAATACTCGCCATTTACCGCCCTTGAAAGCTTCCAATCGTTAAGCGCGGAATACTTGCCGATAATATCGCCATAGCCTGCCCTTATCATATCCATAGGCGCGTTTTTTAAAACCTCTGTGTCTGCAACTATTGCAAGAGGTAAGCCCGCCGGGACAGTTTCCTTCATTCCCTTTAAAATCATTGCAGCGCCTGTCGATGCGTAGCCATCCATAGAGGGCGCGGTTGCAACGATTATGTATGGCTTGCACGAGAATTTTGACACATACTTACAAAGGTCCTGTATAACTCCCGAGCCGATGCCGACAATAAGCTCAATTTCGTCCATTTTGCCATTTACTGCATCAATTGCGCGCTCGTCAGGAATAAGAATTGCTCTGCCTGTAAAAATCACACGCGCGTGTACCTTGTCGCCTATCTCGCGCTCTACTCTATCTCCTGACGCGCCATAGGTGTTTTCGTCTGCTACTATGAGTATTTTATTGTATTTAGCGCAAAGCTCGCCAAGGTGGCGTGTAGCTCCGCTCTCTACAAAAACACTCTCAATCGGGCACTCGTGCAGTTTTCCGCACGCCTCACATTTTACGCCCTTTAAAATTTCATTTATATTCATAAGCCAACCTCGCCTTTAGTTCTTTATAATATTATAACAAATGTTAAAATCCATTTCAAGGCATTTGTGCGAACATATTTAAATATAATAAATAAAAAAGGCTTTGAGGTAAGATATGAAAAAATCAATCAATTTATGGTCACTTATGGGCTTTGCGGTAACCTCGTTTGGCGGAACACTATTGCACTTTCTTTACGACTGGACAAACAAAAGCGTGCTTGTTGCTCCGTTCTCAGGTGTGAATGAATCAACCTGGGAGCATATGAAGCTTTTGTTTTTCCCTATGCTTTTGTTTGCGCTTGTGCAAGGCATTCATTTTAAGGATTTTGAGGGCTTTTGGTGCATCAAGCTACGAGGCACACTTCTTGGGCTCATTTTAATTCCTGTCATCTTTTACACCTACAATGGCATAATCGGCACATCTCCCGACTGGATTAACATAGCAATTTTCTTTATCAGCGCGTTTTTTGCCTACCTATATGAAGCGCGCCTTTTCAAGAGCGAAACAAAATGCGCCCTTCCTGCGCTTGCCCTCGCTATGCTTTTTGCAATCGCTACTCTTTTTGTGGTATTCACCTTTCTGCCACCTCAGCTCGCGATTTTCAAGGACCCTGTGTTTGGTACATATGGAATATAATAAAAAGGACAGAGATTTTTTCTCTGTCCTTTTTGGTTGCCAAGCATGGCATCTGTCAATTATTTATACCTTTTTGGATTATCGGTTTCTCCAAGCAAATAATCTATACTCGTATTGTAAAATCTCGCCAGCTTAATCAAAATAGCAGTAGGAATATCGTTTTCCCCCGTTTCGTACTTGGAATATCCCGTTTGAGACATACCAAGAATTTTCGCAATTTGCGTTTGATTAAGGTCGTTGTCCTCCCTTAAATCCCTAATTCGATTAAACATAACCATTCTCCTTTTTTTACAATTATAATTTAACCTGTTTTAGGGTATTGACTTTTAACCTGAAACAGGTTATAATATTATTGCAATAATATCTAAAGCCCATACAAAAATGCAAAATTTATATGTTTTAAGGAGAAAACTATGAAAAAATTACTTTTACTTGCTTTGGCAATCTGCCTTTGCTTTTCAGCTGTAGCCTGCGATGACGACTCGTCGTCCTCAAGTGTTCCTTCATCAAGTAGCACAATAACCTACGATTATTATGACGGAACAACTGTAAGAACCTTTACAGATGTTACAGGAAGACCCGTAATCAAAGAGGGCTCAGCTATGATTATTTATGATCTTGGCGAGGACGAGGATATCGCGCTTTCTTATGTTACCTCATACTATGGCTATCTTAAAGGCATAGGAATGGATGAATATATAGGAACAGGCTACAGACAATACACAAACGATGAGTGCTCAATAAAAATCCTTGGCGGAACCTACGAGGGTGATTATTGCGCAACCATCTCTGTAACGGTGAAATAATATGACAAATCAGGTCAAGCAAGCTGTAAAGGGATTTATTATCACCTTTAACTTAGCGGTTATCATTATGTCACTTTTGCCTATGGTTTGGGGTATTGATTGTTATTATGTAAACCCTTTTTATAATAATGGCAGTGATATATATTGTGCAAGATTCACCTTTCTTTCTGGACTTGATTCCTTGCATTTAGTGTTAGCCTATGCGATTGTCGTTTTATCAGTTGCTTCGTTAGTTCTCATAATTACCAATTTCGAAAAAATAGAGCTTTGCCTCTCGGGTGTAAGAGCCGTTTTTATGATAATTTATGCTATAATGGCAATGACGACAAGCGCTTCAATATATGAATTTGGAATTGCTCACATTTGTGTGACAATTGCCTCATTTCTGCTTTCGCTTGGTTGGTTCTTGTATAGCAAATACAAGCTCAGCCATTAGACATTTTGATATTATTGCATAAAAAAACCGACCATTCTTGGTCGGTTTTCTCTATTCTAACAGAGAGGATTATTCTTTAGGATTTTGCGCCTTTCTTTTCATTGCGTAGTGGGCGCTCTCAAGTCGCTCATTTGCACTCGTGCGCTCTATTATTTCCTTGACGAGCAAATCAAGCTCGCCACCCTCGGTGTAATCGGCGGGAGCAAAATATTTTATACGGTTATCTCTTATCATTTTATGGACCTTGCCCATTTCGCCCGTGTCGGGATTATAAACGCCTATTGAGTGTCCACCATAGGTGTTCACAAGCTTCATACAGGGAATGTCCGTGTCGCTATCTCCTATGTAAACCATATTCCTAAAGGGAACTCTTATCTCGTCGGGCGAGAAATAATCGTTTACACCTGGGTCATTAACCTCTAAAACTCCCTTTGAAATTCTAAAAAGATATTGGGTTTTGTTTGTGTAGTTTATGATTTGTGCGGGCCATTTTGCAACGCCCTTTTCGTTGTAATAAAACGAGCTTGCGTATATTTTCTCAAACGCGCCGTCCTTTGCCATTTTTGTTCCCTCAATCATCTCCTTAAGACCCGAGGAAATTATATAATGCTCAACGATTACGCCCCTTTGCTTGCCATACTCGCGAATTCTCTCGAACCAGCTATCAACGCCCTTAAAGAGTGCCACGCGCGAGCCGTAGTCTGCAAGAGCCCTTTTAGTGAAAACAAGGTTTCCCTCTGCCTCCATTACCATTTTGAGCATATATGCGGAGTTTTGGTCCATCTCGTTTTTCTCAGCAAGAACATTTGTTTCCGCCCAAAACTGCTTAACATCATAGCCGACGGACTGAATGTAGCCCTGCGCCTGCATATCGTCAGGCGAGAGAGTTTTATCAAAATCGTAGCAAATAGCAAGCACAGGAAGCTCTTCCTTTTGCTTTCTTTTAAAAATAGTTTCTGCCATAGCAATCTCCAAATTGAATTCTTTATTATATTGTAGCATATATTTCTAATTATTTCAACAAAAATCCCGACCAAATAGCGCGATACTCTTAACGGAGTATCACGCTAACTCTATTCGCCTTCGGCGAGTTCTATTGCTATGCAGTGATATTCGGCTTACGCCGAGTGATATTTGCTTCGCAAGTTTTTGGGCGAATAGAATATCACTGAAGCCGTAAGGCTTCAATATCACTGTCGTTGTGCGACAATATCACTCTTTGCGTCAGCAAAGAATATCACTTTATAACAACAGAAAAAGAGATAACATTTCGACGAACACGATTTGTTATCTCTTTCTGTTTGTAATAAGGGTTTGGG
>JAFTIV010000129.1 GCA_017456685.1 Clostridia bacterium
CGACCTTTATTTGTTCGCGAGGCTTAAAGCGCTCCTGAGGTCCTGGAATACGAGAAACAGATATTGCATCAACCGACATTAGGGAAACTATTCCACAGCCTATATCTACAAATGCGCCAAAGGGCTCTATATGTGTAACTCTTGCGGGGATTATATCTCCTGCGACAAGGTCTAAAAGATACGAGCTTAGGCACTCTCTTTGCGCCTCCTTGCGAGAAAGGATTGCGTAAGGCTCAGCCCCCTGCTCTGCTACAACCTGTAGGACCTTAAAGGCGACTGGCTTTCCTACCCTTGTTATGATTGCTATATCCTTTATTTCATCTCCAAGAAGCGCTTCCTCTCTTGTGATAATACCATCTATTCCGCACAGGTCAACATGAAGGGTATAGGTATCACTATCACAAAGGGTTACCATGCCCTCGAGAATTTTATCCTCCTGTCGTGCCCTTTCAAGTCCGTAAAGGCTCGATATGTATTCGTTGTTTTCCGCGGTGCCTATTAGTGAGCCCTCGGGTAGATATTTATTACTTGACATTTTTGCTTCCTCCAGCTTTACTTTTTATATAATTTTATTCGTGATGATGTTGTTTTATGAGCCTTGCGCGTCTTATTTTTGAGAAAAATAGCTTTCTTAAGAAATCAAAGATTACAACGCTAAAGGATATTAAAATTACAGTCACAAGGTCGTGTAGCTTAAGTGGTACGGCACGAAACAGCTCTCCACCGAAATAGACAAAGCCCATTTGTGTGACCGATATTAAGAGCATTATAAATATAAATGAACGATTTTGTCCAAGGTGAGACAGCAAATTCACACGAGGTGTACGCGAGGTGAAGCATACAAATATGCCTACGAATATGAACATACAGAAAAATGCGCTCATTAGGTATTTTTCATCAGCTCTTCTAAGTAGCATAGCCGAGCTGTCGCTTTTTAAGAACCACACACAAAGGGCAAGAATGTAGCACCCTGTGCTTATTATTTGTGAAAGCATAGGTCTTGAAATAATTTGCTCGTCGCGCGATTTGGGCTTTTGTCTCATAAACTCCCTTTCAGCAGGCTCCGAGGCGAATGCCAACGCGCCAAGGGTGTCCATTATTATATTTACCCATAGCATTTGGCTGACGGTAACGGGGCTTTCCACGCCTATAAATGGACCTATGAGAGAAATTCCTACGGCGCCGAGGTTCATTGTAAGCTGAAATACGATGAACTTTCGAATTGATTCAAAAATTGTTCTGCCGTAAAGGATTGCTTTGACTATTGAGGAAAAGCTATTATCGGTTATAACTATATCGCTTGCCTCCTTGGCGACATCTGTGCCTGAGCCCATTGCAAAGCCTACATCTGCTGATTTTAGTGATGATGCATCGTTTATTCCATCTCCTGTCATACCAACGACAAGCCCCTGTGCCTGTGCGATACGCACAAGCCTGCTTTTATCAGTTGGTAGAGCTCTTGCGATTACTGCGAGATTTGGAAGCGATGAGGCAATTTCCGTATCACTCATTTTAGATAGCATATCGCCTGTTAGAACAAGCGTGCGCTTTGTGTGAGTAGATATAATTCCACACTCCTTGGCAATTGCCTCGGCGGTGTCCTTATTATCTCCCGTTATCATTATAACTCCAACACCTGCGGTGGTAACCTCTCTTATAGCATCGGGCACCTCGCGTCTTATTTTATCACGGATTGATATAATTCCTATAAGGATTATCTCATCCCTTAGCCTCATAGCAAGTGCTACAGCTCTATACGAGGCACTTGTCAGCTCCTTTAGTATTTTTAAAATCCCTTCCTTTGATTTTAAGGGACAGATGTCTGCATTTATGTTTAAATACGAGGTGCATTTATCAATTATTTTTTCGGGAGCGCCCTTAATTAACTCACACTCCTCGCCATCTATTGTAACGATTGCGGACATATACTTTCTTGTGCTATCAAAGGGCTCTGTTGATTTGACTGTCGCCTCTGGAAGGTCATTTTTCACGAATTCTCGTATTGCCCTATCAGTTGCATCTGCGCCAAGCGCGCGCCGTCCATCGTATGACGCGCTATTACAATAGCCTGCACACAGGGTTAGGTATTTTTTATATTTTAGATGCTTTTCCATATCCTTAAGCGAGGAAAAGCTGTTTCCGTCAGCAAGATGAACCGCTCTTGCTCTTAGCTTGCCCTCTGTTAGCGTTCCTGTTTTATCAGTAAAGAGCAAATTCAAGCTTCCAGAGGTTTCTATTCCTACAAGCTTACGGACAACTACGCCATCGTTTGTCATCTTTTTCATATTTGAGCAAAGGACTACTGTTATCATCATAGGAAGCCCCTCGGGCACAGCTACAACGATTATAGACACGGCAAGGGTTAGGGCGCTTAGCAGGCTTGAGAGGACAAATTTTATGTCTTTAAGCTTCAAAAGCACGCTATCCCAAACCATTTTACTGTCTATAAAAAAGGCATTAAAAAGGTATGCAAGAGCGATAAGAAGGGCAAATATGTAGCCAAGAGCGCTTATTTGCTTTGCAAGCCTTGTTAGACGATGCTTTAGCGGGCTTGGGCGGGTCGCCTCGGTCAGCTCTTTTGCCACGGTGCCGTAATAGGTATTCTCTCCTACCGCTATAATTTCGCACTCTGCGGTTCCTGAAAGCACAAGCGCGCCCTTGAGTGCGGTGCTATCGCGCTTAGCCTCGCTTTTGGTATATGGGCATTTTTTTATTTCTATTGTTTCGCCAGTGAGTGCTGACTCATCAACTGTAATTTCGCCACTCACAAGGCGCATATCGGCATATACGCGCTCGCCAGCGCCAAGTATCACTATATCTCCTAAAACGACCTCTGTGGTCGGTATTTCCGCCACACTTCCCTCTCTGCGAACGCGACATTTGGCGCTTTCGCTTTGAGCCCTTAAGCGCTCAAATGCGTTTGAGCTTGAATATTCCGAGATTGTAGAAACGAGGGTTGCAATAAGCACAGAAAGAGCAATTCCGCCCGCCTCGAATCAGTTTACACGAGGAAACATAAAGATGATGTTTATAAACAGGGCTATGATTAAAACTCTTATTATCGGGTCTGCAAGATTTGATACAAAGGAGCTCCAAAAGCTCGCTCTTTTTTTAGCTTTGATTTCATTTGTGCCATTTTCAAGGCGTGACCTCTCCACCTCTTTATTGCTTAGTCCTTTTTTTATATCAGTCATTGTGCTTTCCTTTCTTAATATACTATTTTATATTATTCAAGAAAGAGGCTTGTTATTACAAGGTTATTGACTTATGGGCTAAAATGTGTTATCATTTTACTATAATTAAGGAGATATATAATGAAAAGATTTATAGCATTTTTTCTTGCATTGCTTATGTTAGTGATGCTTCTTTGCTCGTGCGAGCTTGAACTAAGCGACAAGGAAGACGATGACACCTCGAGCACAGAGGACAAGGACTCGTCAAGCGATGACAGTACAAGCTCAAGCGAGAATGAGAGCTCAAGTAGCTCATCAAGTGAGGGCAATGATGACATTGAGGAGCTTTTTAAGAATTCACCTAAATATGATTACAATTTAGCGAAATATATAAGCCTACCTGCGATTAAGGGTCACAAAATAAGGGTTGACCTTGGTGAGATACAGGCATCTATTGATGGAGAGATTGCAAACAGGGCGGTAAGTAAAATCGTTGCAGAGGAGGCAGATATTGTCGATGTAGTTATAACCATAACGGAAATGGTACATTTAGACACAGAAAATGGCGACACTATTGATATGAAGGGTGAGTTTATTTATTCAAGCGATATCGCCTCTACCTATGACAAAAAGGAAACCATAACTATTCATAGCCTTGGTGACGGAACCTTTATAAAAAGCATTGAGGATTCTATTATCGGCACAAAGCTTGGTAATGGTAGGACTATAACTGCTACTCTTCCTACAATCAATGAGCTTAGCTCGCTTCAGGAAAGCTATCCTGATGCCTACGAAAGGCTCGCACCTTATGCTGGTAGTGATGTGTATGTTTCATTTTCATTTGTGTCAAGAGATACTCGCGAGGGAGATGTTGTAGAGGTTAGCTACATAGGCTATTATACCGATGAAAATGGTGATATTTTAGTAGAGGATGGAAAAGATGTCACCTTTGATGGTGGAAGCGGAACAAACCGTGTTTACCTTGGGGCAAGGCTCTTTATTCTTGATTTTGAAAAGGGACTTGTTGGGCTTGATGTTGGAAAGCAAACGAATATTAAGGCTACATTCCCAAGCGATTACGGGGCAAGTGAGCTTGCGGGAAGGACCGTTATCTTCAAGGCGACTGTAACTGATATTTACAAGGCGCCAAAATATGATATTGATTTTATAAATAGTGTTTATGGCGAGTATTATACAAGTGTTGAGGAGTATGAAAACGAAATTTTAAGCACATATGCTCTTGCCGAAATAACAGACTATCTTTGTAAAAATTCAACGGTTATTGAATACCCCGAAAACGAATATAAGCTTTACGA
>JAFTIV010000130.1 GCA_017456685.1 Clostridia bacterium
CTTGTAAAAATCTCCAAAAGATTACCATCAAATCAAAAATTCTCAAGTCAATTGCAAATGATAATTTTGCAGGCTGTACTGCGGTTACCGAAATTCACATGGACTGTTCAAAGCTTGAAACCGTCGGTGGCACTGCATTCTGCTTCTCAACTGATTATGACGATGGAAACAACACCACTCAATGGTACAACCTTGAGGGCGATAAGATAGTTGATTTGTCAAGCCTTAAGAATCCATCTGATAGTGCATTTGCAAGCTCAAATATCGGCTCTGCAACAGTTATAGGTCCAACCGCGCTCGAGTCGCTTCCTAACCAAACATTCAGAAAGTGTAATATAAAATCACTTTACCTCGGCACAGCAGAGGGCAAGACCATAACCGCACAATACTGGGCATTTGAAGGCAACCAGTTCGAGACTATAATTTTTGGCAAGGGCTTCACCCAAATCGACGCAAGATTTGAGTCTTCCTGTAAGGTTGTTTGTCTTGCTGATTCGGTTAAATTCACAGACAATACTGTTTTCAATAAATCAGGCTCTGAGCTTTACTGTAAGGCTTACGAGGCAAGCGCATCACTTTCAAATGCAACAATCACTGCAATAACAGGCGCAAGCGACTTAGTTAACAACAGATGCGGTGTTGGCATTACTGTTACTACCGCTGATGAAACCAAGAGAATCGAAACAATCAAGCACACCGAGGGCTCAACAAAGGTTGTTGACGCAACCTGCTTGACTCCAGAGGGAACTGCTCACATTTGTAAGTTCTGCTCTGCTACAATAAGCATTGACGAGACTGCTCCTGCACTTGGACACGCATTCAATGTTCTTACTGACATTGTATATGCTCGCTTTGATGTAGATGGCTACAAGGTTAACAAGTGTGAAAGATGCGCTGAGACTGACAGCTCAGTCGTTGCTCCTGCAATCTTTGCTCACAAGGGCTACTCATACAGAGAAAACGGCACAAAGGCAGGTATTTATAGCGAGTTCTCAATCGACACAAGCGCTCTTCAGGCTTACGAGGAATTCCACGATACAGTTATTTCCTTTGGTATTGCAATCTTCAACCCTGCAAAGCTTACAGACGGAACAACCTACTTCTTTAATGGTAAGAAAATCAATGCCGAGACTGGTATTGTTCAGGTTGAGCTCAACGAAAACAGCAGAAAGTATTCAAGACTTAACTGCTTAATCGACGGCTTTGACAAGTCAAACGCTAACCACACCGCGCTTGAGCTTGTAATTGCGGGCTTCGCTTATGAGACAAACGGAAGCGTTCAAATTATGCAAAAGCAATATGAGGTAAACGCAGAGACTCCTGTTGTTGCTCCTTACCTTAGCAAGGTTACAAGAGAGGATGCAGTGCTTTACACAGTAAGCATTGGCACAATCGAGGAAAATGTAGCCTTTACTGATACAATTAAAGAATTTTCAGCTCCTGTAGTAGCTGAGTAAAGCAAAAGAGCAGTCGCACAAGCGACTGCTCTTTTTATTTGCTTTTATTTCTTTGCTGTAAAAATCGGCACACCGAGGGACACGAAAATTTTATCCTTCATATATTTTTGCTTCTTTCGTCCGTGTCTATTTTTATACTCTATACATTTTTCGAAGGCATCAGCCTTGTCAAAATAATCGGGGCTATCGACTACCCAGTATTTAGGGTTAAAGTAAATATCCCAAAGGTCCTCCTTTAAAGAGCCCTTGAAATCGACTGACGAAATTATAGAGCAACGCATTTCAACGCTTGAGAAGCCTGCGTGTCTCAAAAGCACAGGAAGCTTTCTGCCCATATGTCTATCTCCCGACTCCTTTGAATGCTCCCAAATATAGAAGCAATCGCTAAAGAAGGTTGGGTCGGTTGTGTCCTCCTCGTAGGTGGCATTCAAGCCATCGTCCTCGTCTTGGACGAGAATAGTACCGTTTTCGCTTAGAAGCTCACGAAGCACTCTTAGAGTTGGCAAGGCGTTCTTCAGGTGCAAAAGCACGGCTGAGATATGAATAAGGTCGAAGCCATCAAGTCCGTTTTCGTCGAGGTATTTTTTGAGGGTGTCGCGAAGGGCCTTACTTGTAATATCAACCGCGAGGAAGCTTATGCGGGGGTCATCTCCATAGCGCCCGCTTGCAAGCTCCAGCTTTCCCTTCTCCTTATCAATGCACAAAAGGTGCGAAAAGCTCTTGCCCTTAAGCCTTAGCATAATGCTTTCGGCATCCGAGCTTCCAACATCGAGCACGCTTGGGCTCTTTATCTTATCAAACACCTCATCAATACAAGGGATTGCGTATATGCTATAGATATTATTTTGCTTGCGAAGCCTCTCCTGCTCAATTTCAGCCTCAGCGGAATAGATGCTATCGCTAAGCTCCTTGCTTAGCTTTATATCGACCTGCTTTGAGATTGCGCGAATAAGCTCTCTATCGCTTCCGTAATCCTTCATAAAAAGCCAGTTGAAGTCACCGAGAACATGATGGAAAAAGTCGTAATCGTTTTCGCTTAGCTCCTCAACAACAACGGGCAAAATCTTAAGCCCTACTATTGAATGGCGTCTTAGCGCGTATAAAATTTCCTTGCCTACCCACTCCGACTCGGCGCTTGAGGCTGATAAAAGCACAATAAATGCCCTTGAGGCATCTATTCCCTCTTTTATCTTTTGAGCGTATTCCTGCTGGCTATACTCCTCCTGCCACCAGCGCTCAAGACCGCTACTCTTTATCAGCTTAGCCACGCGACTTGCGTGCTTTTTATCGTTTTTGTTATAGGAAATAAAAAAATCGTACTTAATTTGACTCATAATTTTTCTTCCGTTGCTTTATCAATTGAGCGACCCGCAAAGGGTCGCTCTTGTTATTTATTTAAAACCCGCCTCAGCCGTGTAGCAAGAATTAGAACCCTAATTTTTAGGGTGGTGTCCGCAAAACGCCTTTACTGCTTCCAACGTCTGTAAGAATTCGTCCGGCAAAAGCCTCATTAAGAGGAATACCTACAGGAGGCCTGCAAACCAGCATTCAATATGGGACTCCTTTAATCTACGTGTAGGTCTCAATATGTTGCTAAGCACGCACTGCGCAGGCTTAAAATCCTTTTGTCCTTGCACTATTAGTGCTTCATTGAAATTGCTCTCTTAGCCCTTTCAACAATTCCGTTTGCGTTAAGTCCGTAGTACTCAAGAAGCTCCTTAGCGGGGGCGGATTTACCAAAGGTGTCCTCTACTCCGTGTCTTACAACAGGAACTGGGCAAACACCCGCAAGGCACTCGCATACAGCGCTACCAAGACCACCGATTATGTTATGCTCCTCACTTGTAACAATAGCTCCTGTTTGCTGAGCGCAAGCGATAATAAGCTCCTTGTCAAGTGGCTTTATTGTGTGAATATTTACAACCGAGGCACTAATTCCATCCGCCTCAAGCATTTCTCTTGCAATAAGCGCCTGCTCAACCATAATACCTGTTGCAACTATTGTAACATCTGTTCCCTCAGCGAGCAAAATGCCCTTGCCGATTTCGAACTTATAGTCGGGGGTATCATTGATTACAGACACAGCAAGACGGCCAAAGCGCATATATACAGGTCCCTCGTGCTTGATGGCTGCCTCAACCGCGCATCTTGCCTCTACAGCATCAGCGGGGTTAAGAATAACCATACCTGGGATTGTACGCATAAGAGCGATGTCCTCGTTGCACTGATGGCTTGCGCCATCCTCACCAACAGTAATTCCTGCGTGAGTTGCACCGATTTTCACATTGAGGTGTGGGTAGCCTATTGAGTTTCTAATTTGGTCAAAGCTTCTTCCTGCTGCAAACATTGCAAAGGTGCTTGCAAAAGGAATTTTG
This sequence comes from Clostridia bacterium, assembly GCA_017456685.1. Classification (GTDB taxonomy): domain Bacteria; phylum Bacillota; class Clostridia; order Oscillospirales; family CAG-272; genus RGIG2000. The sequence goes on from JAFTIV010000130.1 coordinate 3,833, forward strand.
CCTGTTGTTGAAAGTCCTGCGGCAACACCGAACATATTATTCTCAGCAATACCACAATCAAAAAATCTCTCTGGGAATTTCTTCTTGAAAATTCCTGTCTTTGTAGCTGCCGCAAGGTCCGCGTCAAGAACTACAAGGTTTTCGTATTTTGAGCCAAGCTCGGCAAGCGCGTTGCCGTATGCTTCTCTTGTCGCTATTTTATCTGCCATAGTATTTTCCTCACTTTAAGTTCTTCGCAAGCTCATTAAGCTCTGCCATTGCCTGTGCGTACTCAGCATCATTAGGAGCCTTTCCGTGCCAGCCAGCCTCGTTTTCCATGAACGAAACGCCCTTACCCTTTATGGTTTTTGCAACGATTGCCGTTGACTTGCCCTTTGTAGCCCTTGCGGTATCAAATGCACCGAGGATTGCCTCGATATCGTGTCCGTCAATTGATACAACATTCCAGCCGAATGCCTCAAGCTTGCTTTCATAAGGCATTGTATTCATAACATCTGCAACCTTACCATCGATTTGCAAGCCGTTATTATCGATAATCAAGCAGAGGTTATCAAGCTTATAATGTGAGGCGAACATAATTGCCTCCCAAATTTGACCCTCTTGGCTTTCGCCATCACCGATAAGAGTATAAACGCGATAGTCCTTGTTATCTATCTTGCCTGCAAGTGCCATTCCGCAAGCACAGGAGAAGCCCTGTCCAAGCGAGCCTGCTGACATATCAATTCCCTTAATTCCCTTCATATCGGGGTGTCCCTGAAGGAATGAGCCGAGATGACGGAAGCCCTTAAGCTCCGCTACATCAAAATAGCCACGATGTGCAAGCGCAGAATAAAGTCCTGGGCACGAATGTCCCTTTGAGAGCACAAAGCGGTCTCTGTCTGGGTCCTTAGGGCTTTCGGGGTTTATCCTAAGCTCCGAAAAATAGAGGCACGCGAAAATGTCTGCCGAGGAGAGCGCTCCACCAGGATGACCCGATTTTGCGTTATATACTGCTTCGACAGCGCCGATTCTTATATCGTTTGCCGTCCTTTTAAGCTTCAAAATTTTGTTGTCCATAATTGAGCCTCCAAATATGTATATAAATGTATTATCTTGCTTGTAAGAATATTTTATCATTTTGTGCGCATTATGTCAATATTTTATTTGGTTTTAAATTAGATTTTAATTGACAAAAATGGAATTGTATGCTAATATAATCTTGCAAGGAGAGCAAAAGCCCCTCTTGCGACAAAAATCATCAATTCTTAACATTCACGCGCCCCAAAAAGGGCGCGATGTCGCGTTTTAAAATTATTTAGGAGATTTATGAATACTAATGCCTTACTTAGCCCTATAAGGAGCACGCCTCAATATAAGGCGCTTTTTGCGCGTCTTGAGGAGCTTCGCTCAAGCGAGCTTTGCTTGCCTCTTTTGATAAATGGTGTATGCGATGGCGCAGAATGTGCACTCATTCACTCACTTATTTGTGACCTTCGCAAAAAATATGGCAAATCTGTGCTGATTATAATTCCTGAGGAGCGCCGTGCAAACAGACTAAATGACTTTTTCAAGAAAAGTGGCTTGCGCTGTGAGCTTTACCCTGTGCGTGATTTTAACTTTTTTAATATGACTGTCTCTCGCGAGCTTGAGCACGAGCGACTAAAGGTTCTTAGTGGAGTTGCTCACAATTCTCTTGATGCAGTAATTGCAACTCCCGAGGCACTTTTACAGCTTACAATGCCAAGGCGCGAGCTTTTGGCGCGCACCTTTGAGGTTAAAATTGGTGACACTATAGACTCAAGCGAGCTTATTTCCAAGCTTATAAACACGGGTTATTCGTCCTGCGAGCTTGTTGAGAGCGCGGGTCAGTACGCGGTGCGTGGTGGAATTATTGATGTATTCCCAGCGGGTAGCTCAAGCATTATTGTAAATGGTGAGGAGTTCAAGGACAGCCTACCTGTAAGAATTGAGCTTTTTGGCGATGAAATAGACAGAATAGGGCTTTTCGACCCTATAACTCAGCGTACGGGTGCCTCAATTGAGCATTTCTCGATTGCGCCCTCAAAGGAAATTATCGCCTCAAAAGAGCAAATTAAGCAAATCCGCGAATATATTGAGGAGCTTGAGTTAAAGGCGCCAACGGAGCAAGCACAAAAGGAGCTTAAGGCGGAGCTTTTTTCAATTGACTCACAGACCTCGTATGCGTTTTTTGACCGCTTCATTTCATACATTTACCCCGAAAAGCAGACACTTCTCGACTATTTTGATGATGTCTGCGCTATAGCGTGCGATTATGCAGGAATTAAGGAGCGCGTGCGTAGCTCAAGCGAGCTAAACGATGAAATTATCGCATCCCTTATCTCCTCGGGGCTTATTCAGGCGGAGCTTGCCGAATACTCGGCTGAGGATGAGCGCCTTACAGCCTTTTTCAAGGACAACCAAATTATAAATATAGACAAGTTTGCAATAAGCTATCACGGCGAGGCGGGTGGCATTTACGACCTCAAGGCAAGAAGCCTTTCGCACGCAGATGTGTCGATAAACACTATAGTTGAGCAGATGAAATACTACACCGAGAACGGCTACAGCTGTGCGCTTGTGTGCAGAACCGAAACCGAGGTTAAGGAGTCTGTGCGTATTCTTTGTGATGCAGATGTGGTTGCCTTTGCCTCCAAGGGCGAGGACGATGCTCTAAGGGCGGGAGCCGTATGCGTTTTAAGCGACACATTCCCCGACGGATATGAGCTTTTTGACTCAAAAATCGTCATTATGGTTCTCTCCTCAAGAAGCGAGCGCTCTGCCCTAAAGGCGAAAAAGCGCGCCAAGTTTGCAAAGAATGCGGGAGAGAAAATTCTCTCGTATGCCGACCTTAATGTTGGCGACGCTGTCGTGCACGCGCGCTATGGTATAGGAAGATACCTTGGAATTGAAAATCTCTTGGTATGTGGCGCTTATCGCGACTATATTACCATTCAATATGCAGGCACTGACAAGCTTTTTCTACCCGTTGACCAGCTCGATATGGTTTCCAAATATATCGGTGCGGGCTCGGCTGATGGCGAGGTTAAGCTCTCTAAAATGGGCGGGGAGGCTTGGAAAAGGGCTACCTCACGCGCGAAGGCAAGCGCAAAGGAAATGGCGAAGGAGCTTATCGACCTTTATGCGCGCAGAACTCGCATAAACGGCTTCTCGTTTGCTCCTGACGGCATTATGGAGCACGAATTTGACACCTCGTTTGAATTTGAGGAAACAGAAAGTCAGCTTGAGGCTATTGCCGATATCAAGCGAGATATGGAGCGTCCCTACCCTATGGACAGAATTCTTTGCGGAGATGTTGGCTATGGAAAGACGGAGGTTGCGCTTCGTGCTGCGATGAAGGCGGTTGCAAACAACAAGCAGGTTGCCATTTTGGTGCCGACCACAATTCTTGCTATGCAACACTATCAAACTGCTCTTGCGCGCTTTGCGGGCACAGGGGTTAGCATTGATATGATTTCGCGCTTCCGCACACAAAAGGAGCAAAACGAAGCGCTTCGCAAGCTACGCAGAGGTGACCTTGATATAATCATCGGCACACACAAGCTTCTTAGCGGAAAAATTCAGTTCAAGGACCTTGGACTTTTGATAATCGACGAGGAGCAACGCTTTGGAGTTTCACAAAAGGAGAAAATCAAGCAGCTTGTGCCCGATGTTGATGTTCTATCTCTTAGTGCAACGCCTATTCCGCGTACGCTCAGTATGGCTATGGGTGGTATTCGCGATATGTCCGTGCTTGACGATGCTCCAGGTGGACGACTTGGAGTTATGTCTTATGTGCTTGAATACGATGAAAATGTAATAAACGACGCGATAAGGCGCGAGCTTCATCGTGGCGGACAGGTGTTCTACCTTTACAACAATGTTGAAACGATATACGATATTGCAGGCAGAATTTCAAGAGTATTTCCTGATGCGAGGGTGCGTGTTGCTCACGGTCAAATGGACCGCGACGAGATTGAGGAGATTTGGCACGCGCTCACAATCGGTGAGATTGATGTTCTTGTCAGCACAACGATTATAGAAACAGGAATTGACATTCCAAATGCGAACACTCTAATTATAGAAAACGCAGACAGAATGGGGCTTGCGCAGCTTCACCAAATACGCGGACGCGTTGGCAGAAGCCACCGTCGTGCTTATGCGTTCTTTACCTATCGCGCAGGCAAGCAATTGAGTGAAATTGCCGAAAAGCGCCTTAATGCAATCCGCGATTTTGCGGAATTTGGCGCGGGCTTCAAGATTGCAATGCGTGACCTTGAGATAAGAGGCGCTGGTAACATTCTTGGCTCGGCTCAGCACGGACATATGGAGGCTATCGGCTATGATTTATATGTTAGAATTCTAAATGAGGCTGTGCTTGAGGAAAAGGGCGTTGCCTTGCCCGAAAAATTCGAAACAAGCATCACTCTTTCAAGCGACGCCTTCCTGCCTGCAAGCTATATAAAATCGCCCGCACAGCGAATGGATATGTATAAGAAAATCGCTCACATTGAAAATGAGGCTGATTTTAAGGATGTTATCGAGGAGCTTACTGACCGCTTCGGCAAGCTTCCAAAATGCGCGAAAACCCTTGCCTGTGTGGCTTTAGTCAAGTCCTATGCGCAAAAGGCGAAAATCAAGCGCGTTGAGCAAATGCGCGACCATATTCGCTTCTACCCCGAGCATATTGACAAAATGGTTCTCTATCAAATGTCGCTTATTGACCCGAGCAGAATTAAGATTTGTGGCATCAAGACAACGCCATATATTATGCTTGCTACCGCGCCCTGCGATGCAGAGCTGACAGGAAGTGTAGAGCTTCTTAAAAATTATATTAAAAAATGTGAGGAATTACAGTAGACATTTTTTATATTTCGTGGTACAATGTAAGAAAGCCTTATGAAAGGAGCTTTAAATGAAAAGGACTTTAATTCGCACACTTAGTGCGTTGCTTTGCGTTTTTATATTGCTTAGCTGTCTTGTATCGTGCAAGGCAAAGCCGATATACGAGCTTGGTCCATATTCGATTAGCGAGATGGATTATAAATATCTAATAGGTATGCACAACAGACAGGTGCTTGAGTCTATGGGGCTCTTTGGCTATTCCTACGATGCAATTGATGAATCAACGGGAGTTTCCATAGGAGATTCGCTTGACCAAGGCTACACCGCTTCATTTACTGCAAGTGTTATATCTCTTCTCTATTCTCAGCTTATGTTTGATAAATATAATCTATCTATTGATGATGAGACCTCTAAGCTAATTGATGACAACATTACCGCGATTATTGCAAGCTGTGGCGCAGGAAGTGAGCAGGAATTTGATTTTCTTGCAAAGAAATACGGCTTCAATACCGACACCTTGAGGAAAATCTACACAATGCAAATGAAGCAAAGCCTGCTTATAGAGCATTTGTATGGCAAAAACGGCGAGAAAATCGACCAAGCAATTCTCGACTCAATCTATCGCGAGAATTATATGTACTTCCAGACAATCGTTATTAACAACCTCTATCGAGTGGTTGAAAAAGAGGTTGATGGCAAAAAGGTAACGACTGTTGAGGAGCTTTCTGCCGACGAAAAGAAAAGGCGCAACGATATAATTGACGACCTTAATAATTTGCTTGTAAGCCCAAAGGACGGCTACACCTACAAGGTAATTGACCCAACTATGTCCTACGAGGAGCTTTATGCTCTTTATTCCGACGATACCGCATATCCGCAGGGCTGTTATTCCAAGTTTCCAACCGTGCTTACAGCTCAAAATGCAATCACCGCTGCTGCTCTTATAAGAGAGGGTGACACTACAAAAATCGTTGCTAAGCGTCCGTTCACACAAGACACAATTATAAATGGCGAAAAGGTGAGCGCTGGCGATTATGTTAACTATGGCTATGTTTTTGTAAAAAGAATGCCACTTGGCGAGGCGCCATATACAAAGGACGAGTACAAAACCTTCTTTTCAAGCTTCTTTAACGATGCTAAAAACGAGCTTTTCGGCAAGGCAATTCAGGATTACATTCTAAACGATGCTAACTTTGAGCTTGTCGAGAGCGACGAAATTAAAGACTACCCACTTTCAAGTGTTCCAGCAAATAACCTTGATTATAACTATTTCAGCAAATTGAACTCAAGCAAATAATCAAAAAGCCAACGCAAATTACACGCGTTGGCTTTTAAAATACATTTTTTTAAAAAGGACTTGCAAACAACTAATTTTTGTGATATACTTAGCAAGGTAATTAAATACGCAGAGGATAGCAAGCCTTCGGTTTGTGCTTCGGTCTATCTCTTGTGAGCAAGCTCACAGACGATTTTGACCTCGCATACGCAGTGGATTCGTGAAGCTTCGCTCCCCGAGCCACTTCTCCTTGGGTCCGTATTTAATTGCAATAAATTACAATTATTCAGTTAAATACGCAGAGGATAGCAAACCTTCGGTTTGTGCTTCGGTCTATCTCTTGTGAGCAAGCTCACAGACGATTTTGACCTCGCATACGCAGTGGATTCGTGAAGCTTCGCTCCCCGAGCCACTTCTCCTTGGGTCCGTATTTA
>JAFTIV010000131.1 GCA_017456685.1 Clostridia bacterium
GCCGAGAATTACTCCGTCCTTCTCGTATTTTTCTATGATTTGCTTTATCTCGCCAACCTCTTTATCGAGCATACGAGCAAGCTCCTCTGCGGTTAATGTTGAATCATTTTCAAGTAATGTTAAAAGCTTATCCATTTTTATCTCCTTGCGGGGTGTCCCGCGTCATAATTTATTTTTTAATAGCTCTTTCCTGCCTCAAGCTCGTCAAGCCAGGTCCAATAAAGCGCATCGCTCGGCATTCTTAGCTCTGTCCTCGGGGATAGGGCAACCGAGCCGACCTTTACACCGTCAGGCGAGCAGGAGCGCTTGAATTGCTGTGTGAAAAATCTCTTAATAAAGGTAACAAGGTGCGTATAAAGCGCCTCTTTTTTCTCCTCTGTGTCTGCCTTGAATGCTATTTTTGCAAGGCGGTAAACCTTAGAGGGTGAAAAGCCATATCTTATAAGATTGTAGAGGAAGAAATCGTGGTGCTCATATGGACCAAGAATGTCCTCTGTTTTTTGAAGTATCTTGTTTCCATCGGCAGGTAGAAGCTCAGGGGACACCTCTGTTCCAAGAATGTCGTAAAGCACCGCGCCAGCCTCACTATCTGCGCCCAAGCGCTTAGCCTCGTGCTCAACGAGTGCGCGAACAAGCGTTTTTGGAATATCACAGTTAGGGTTATACATTGACATATGGTCTGCGTTGTAGGTTGACCAGCCGAGCGCAATTTCGCTAAGGTCGCCCGTACCGACGACGAGTCCGCCAAGCTGATTTGAAATGTCCATAAGAATTTGAGTGCGCTCTCTTGCCTGCGCGTTTTCGTAGGTCGTGCTATGAACGCTCTCGTCGTGACCTATGTCCTTAAAGTGCAGGCGCACGGAGTCACAAATATTTATCTCGCGAAGAGTTGCACCGCAAAGCTCGCTAAGCTTAACTGCGTTAGATTTTGTTCTGCCCGTTGTTCCAAAGCAGGGCATTGTCACAGCACAAATATCGCTTCGTTGCCAGCCGAGGTAATCACAGGCTCGCGCAATTACGAGAAGCGCAAGGGTTGAGTCAAGTCCGCCCGAAACGCCGAATACTGCGCTTTTTGAGTGTGAGGCGACAAGCCTTCTTGCAAGCGCGCGTGCTTGAATTGTGAGAATTTGCTCATATCTTGCCTCGTCAGCTGTGACAAAGGGAAGCGGGTCTATCTCTCTTGTGAGCTCGGTTTTTTGCTCCTTAAGCTCAAGCGCAACCTCTCTTGAGGCGGGTGCATCTGTGTCGAGCACGAACACTCCCTTGCGCTCCTGAAGGATTAGGTCAATATCAATCTCGCTAATAATTGAGCCGTTTTTATCAACAAAGGGCTCGCTCTGTGCAAGAATTTTTCCATTTTCGCAAATAATATTGCTTGCGGTGTATAAGCAGTCAGTTGTGCTCTCGTCCTCACACGCGTTTGCGACAAGATATGCACACGCAAGGGTTACTGTCTTTGCCCTTGCTACAAGTGAAAGGCGCTCTCTTGAGCCAACAAGCTCAACCTGTGCGCTTGGGCACGCGATAATTTGTGCACCCATTTTGCAAAGCGCATATGCACCTGAGGCTGGATTAAATATGTCTGCGCCAACCTGTGCGCCAACCTTAAGCTCTCCTGCGGTAAATATAAGGTCGTTTCCAAAGGGGTAGGTGCTCTGCCCGATTTTCACCTCGCGCTCGCCTCTTGAAACGCTAAAATAGCGAAGCTCCTCGGGAGAAAGCGCAAGCTTTGGCACAGCGCCAAGGATTTTTCCACCACTTATGGCAACCGCGCAGTTGTAGGTACGGCTACCGTTTCTTATAGGCGCGCCGACAATGACGAGCATTTTCGCATCCTTTGTTGCCTCGGCAATCTTTTCAAGTGCGCCCTCGCAGGCTGATATTAACGCGCTCTGCTTGAATAAATCTCCACAGCTCGCGGAGCTTACGGCAAGCTCGGGAAGAACAAGCACCTGAACGGCACTATTTTCCATATCCCAAATAGCTTGAATTATTTTCGCTGTATTAAACGATACATCCCCCACGCGAAGCTCGGGGCTGATGCATCCAACCTTATAAAAGCCGTGCTTCATTTTTTGCTCCTTCCCTTACCGCCTTGTCTTACTTTCGCTCCGTTTGGCATAAGCCCTTGACTTTTGAGCGCAATTATATTAAAATAATAACAAGGTATTTTATATCTTTTATTATACACAGGTGTTTAGTAAAATTCAAGATATTTTTAAAATTGATTAAAATTGAGAGGTATTTTTTAGTATGAACATTGGAAAGCGCGAGCTTACGCTCCTTTGCGATTTTTACGAAATTACTATGGCGCGTGGCTATTTCCACTCGAAAATAAAGGACCAAATTGCCTACTTTGATGTTTTCTTTAGGCGCGTGCCCGACGGTGGCGGTTATGCAATTTTTGCGGGTCTTGAGCAAATAATCGAATACATCAAGGCACTAAAATTTAGCGACGAGGATATTGCCTATCTTCGCTCAAAGGGCATCTTTGACGAGGAGTTTCTCTCGTACCTAAGGGATTTTCGCTTCACGGGCGATATTTGGAGCGTTGAGGAGGGAACGGTTATTTTCCCGAACGAGCCGATAATGACCGTGCGTGCCCCTGCAATTGAGGCGCAATTTATCGAAACCTTTGTTCTTCTTACAATAAACCATCAATGCCTTATCGCGACTAAGGCATCGAGAATTACACGCGCAAGCGGTGGTAGGGCTGTCAGCGAATTTGGCGCAAGGCGCGCTCACGGTCCTGATGCCTCAATTTACGGAACGCGTGCCGCATATATCGGTGGATGCTCCTCTACCTCGTGTACAATTGCCGACAAGAGCTGGGGAATTCCCGCGGGCGGAACTATGGCGCACTCTTGGATTCAAATGTTTGATAGCGAATACGAGGCTTTTGAGGCGTACTGTCGCCTTTACCCAAGCTCTCCTACTCTGCTTGTAGATACCTATGATGTTTTAAAAAGTGGCATTCCAAACGCAATCAAGGCATTCAAATCGTGCCTTACTGAGGAGCAACAGAAATCCTGCGCAATCCGCATTGACTCGGGTGACATTACCTACCTTACAAAAAAGGTTAGAAAAATGCTTGATGGCGCGGGGCTAACAGGCTGTAAAATCGTAGTTTCGAACTCTCTTGACGAGTATATAATCCGCGATATTCTCACACAGGGTGCGTGCGTTGATGCCTTTGGTGTTGGTGAAAGGCTTGTGACCGCAAGGAGCGAGCCCGTGTTTGGCGGTGTCTATAAATTAGTTGCGGTTGAGCGCGAGGGCAAAATCACCCCGAAAATCAAAATCAGCGAAAACCCGATTAAAATTACAAATCCCGACTTTAAGGACCTATACCGCTTCTATTCTAAGGAAAGCGGAAAGGCTGAGGCTGACCTCATCACAATTTACGACGAGGTAATCGACGAGAGCGCTCCGTACGAGCTTTTCGACCCTGCTCACATATGGAAGCGCAAGCTTATGGAAAATTACACTCTAAGAAGGCTTCGTGTCAAGATTTTCGACAACGGAAAATGCGTTTACACCTCACCAAGTGTCGATAAAATCCGTGAATATTGCCAAAGGGAGCTTAGCTCTATGTGGGACGAGGTGCTCCGCTTCGAGAACCCTCATAACTACTATGTTGACCTCTCTGCCCGCCTCTGGGACGAAAAGCACACCCTGCTTAGAAAAAAGGGCAAAATATAATAAAACAAAATCACGCACTCGGCTGAGTGCGTGATTTTTGTGTTATTTCTGTGTCAAATATCTGCTCCAAGAATAATATTCCACAGGAGTTGTCCTTGCATCCTTTACATAAATGTATAGCATAACATCAACTCCTTTCTTAGCTCATCCTCTCATTCCCAACGATGAATATGTTTTTTAAGCGAAACAGTTATATCTGCCGGACTTTCCTCACATTCACTTCTTGGAATTAAAACTATGTCAAATCTTGTTGGCACTTCCTTGTCCTCATATGGAATTTCGTAAGAAGTATATTCGAGTATAAGTATATATTCATTGTTTATTCTATTGAAATTGCTATACGAATAGTTTTCTGTTGCATAAATGTTTTCTGCACGATATACGACCACCAGAAAATAATCATTTAACATATCCTCGGTTATATCTCCAATTGATGCATATTGCGAAATGAAGCCACAATAGCTTCCATAATCGTTAAAAACCCAAGTGTCGTAACATTCGGCAAAAGCAAAATTTTTTTCGTACACATTATAGTAAGTATAAGCATCCTTGGGAGCAGGGAAAATCGGGAGCCCTCTGTCATCATATGATAGCTTGCCTGACGAACCAGGCTCTTCGCTTGAGCTTGAGGGCTCGCTCGTCGAGGGCGACTCCTCTTTCTCGCAAGATACGATAAAGCTAAGGCAGAATAGTAATGCTAAGATTAAAGATAAAAGTCGTTTCATGTTCATTCCTTTCTCAATCGAAACAAATCGTCTTATCTTGATAATCAATTGTCAAGAGCACTTACAGAAATGTGATGTAAAACGATGTCTAAAAAAACTTCCTTGCTTGGGTCTAACGGCTCGTCTAATTCGCTCTTAGGAATGGCAACGACTTCCACATCAATCAAGGATTTTCCTTGTGCTTCTATAATGCTTTCCTCTGCTTCAGGCGCAGGCACTCCGCCAAAAGCGCCCATACCATCATCCCCCAAGTACAAAGTTCCGTATTCCGAAAATCTACTCGCGGTTAAAATGTAGCTATCATTTTCAATTCTAAAATCGTGATACCCAATCAAAGCTCCATATCTCTTATTTACAACAACAATTACATAGTGCGTGGCGAATATTTTCTCATCAAAATCACCAAGAGCAAAAGTGTCTTTGTTTAAAACTTCAAGCTCACAGAGCAACTCTCTCATATCATTAACCATAGATGTTTTTGACTCTGCGGTTCCCCAAAATGAATAGTGCTTGCTATAATAGTAGCTTACTTGATTTTTTTCAATTAACTCTCTTTCTACGGAGGAGTTTTCTGGGTCTGTGTTTGAACCCCTCGAACTGGATTCGCTCGTCGAAGGTGCTTCCTCTTTCTCGCACGAAACAATGGAACTAAGGCAGAATAGTAATGCTAATAATAGTGATAAAAATCTCTTCACAAAATCAACTCCTTAACTTAGTGTAATTGTTTGCGCAAAGCAATCAGTTGTTGCAGTAACGGTAAATTCCGGGAATGAGTAGTTACCAGTTGATATGTTTGCCACAACAACCTCGTATGACCTTGTAATAATCTCTCCGGTGGCTATAACTTGATTGCTTCCTCCGGAGCCGATAATCGTCTCTATCCCTATATTAGGATTGTTTTCTGTAGCAATCACTACAAACTCACTTATATAATTAAAATCTCTTGTGGAACGTACATATTTTTGAGGCAAGTAGTACATTGTAAAGGTCAAGGTTATTCCGTAATATGAATCGGTTTTACTTATTTCTACCTTTCTATGTTTCTCTTGACATGAGAATCCGCACCTGCTACAAGAAACTATGTTATGTGTGTTGGAATAATTGCTATGAGATATAATTTTTTCGCTACATCCGCAAGATAAAAAGAAAGTTGCATTGAGACCGTATGAAATGTTCTGTATATTGCCATCACTCTTTACCCTAAATTTATAACTACCAGTTTCATTTATAACACAGGTAAAAATCTCCACATTGTTTATATTCCCGCTAGTTTTCAACACAGGATTATTTTGCTCGTCAAGAATTTCAATATTAAGATCGTTTTGATACTTTTCATTAAGTAAATATGTATTATTTTTTTCAAACACCAATCCAACCTCTATTTTCGTTCCAGCAACAAAATAATATGATTCAGTAATAACATCCGCTATTGTTCCTGGTCCGAAAGCATAACTATAAAAAAGATTGCTATTTGCCATCCAAGTTGCCGCTTCTATGTCTAATAATCCGGCTCCGCTTTTTGTTCTCAAATTATGAGTTTGTTGTCCAATTACGTTCTCATCCACACTCCAAAATCCAGAATTGCTTAATATCTCATTTTCATAAACGACCTCGTTATTTTCGTTTATTTTTTCTTCAATTAAAATTAGGTTTTCATTTGCGCTTCCCAACAGTATCGCCTTAACAACTTCTGGTTTATATAGTAAGTCCACATTTGCCTGCATGACAAGCGCAGCGGCCCCCGCCACTTGAGGTGCTGCATAACTAGTGCCACTTTTATAATTGCCTATGTTATAATTTTCTGCACTTGTTCCACTTACTACCATATGTACATTTGTTCCTATAGCAGACATGTCAGGTTTGTTTGTTAAAAAGTCCAGGTGTTTATAACTGCTACTTTCCCTCATAGTGTAAATATCATTTTCGGCATTGTAGGTTGCATTTCCAACGGTAATCAAATTATACGACAAGCCCGCGCTAGTAACATAATTGTCGTTTTTTACGACGATTTCGCCTGTTTCTTCGTCTAGCTCTTCTCGATAATTTCCGGCAGATTTAACAATTACTATTCTATAGTCAAGAACATATTTATCAACAATCTTATCCTCATTCCTGTATTTAAAGTCATATACTCCATCTTTATCGTCGTCATAATTCCACCCCATACTAATATTAATTATGTGAACATTATGTGTTAAAAACCAATCTATTTTTTCATCCAAATCATCATTGTCAATGCTATAAAACAGTTCTGCATTTGGAGCAATACCCCTATATGTTCCTTGATTTTCGGTAGAAAGACTGTTTCCTGCCAAAATAGACACCACATGTGTTGCATGAGAAGATATTTGAGTATTAGCGGGAAGATCTGTAATTATCGACTTGCCAACCAAATGAGGTGCATTTGCATCAAAAATACCGCTTGCTTCCAAAATTCCTATTTTAATTCCCGAACCATCATACGAATAACTATTAGTCATATGATAACCATCGTATGTGCTCTCCGCGTCAGTTGTTTCCATTTCAGCTTCGGGCGTAACAAATTCAACCTCAACCTCTAAATCAATATATTCAACCTGTTCATATGCAGCGATAGTGTTGATATATGATTTCTTTGCTTCAAGGGTTATGTAGGTAAGACCTACGCTTGGGTATATGTTTCTACATTTACCAAGGTCAAGCTTTTGTTGGAAGCTATCTGTTATCGAGTTATTTAGAGCCTTTCTTGTTGTGCGGTAGCTTGAGAGGAATTCGTTTCTCTGTGAGAGGTTTATTATCTCTCTTGAGCTCATACCGCTATTTAGGCAGTTCTCAATGTCGGTA
>JAFTIV010000001.1 GCA_017456685.1 Clostridia bacterium
GAGAATATTTCACCCTTAAGAGATGAAAGCTTGCACATTTCCATTTCCTTAACAAAATTGAAGTTGTCGCCAAGCTTTTGTGCATCTACTGGAATCATTTCGTAGGATTCCATATCCATAAAGTAGTAAAGGTCTCCATCGTTGTAGCTATATTGAAGCTCTCTAAGCTCAACTGAAACTGTTTCAAATTTTGCGGTTGGGTTAAAGGAAGCCTCACGAATAGCGCCAGTAACAACATCTCTATACTTTGTTCTTACAAATGCTGCGCCCTTACCTGGCTTTACGTGCTGGAACTCGATAACCTGATATACCTTACCTTCCATTTCAAAGGTAACGCCGTTTCTAAAATCTCCTGCTGTAATCATCTGTCTTTTCCTTTTCTTGGCGTTTTCGTATTTTGATGGATTTCGGTCCGCCACAACCGTCCAATAAATTTACAATAGTATTTTACTATAAATTAAATAATATTGCAAGAGCTTTTTAAATATTTTGCAATAAAAATCAATAAATTTCGATAAGCTCCTTTGTGCCCTTGGTAAAATTCCTTATATTTCCCTCTTGAATTAGAACTAAGTCCTCAATTCTACAGCCATATTTTTTAGGAATATATATTCCCGGCTCTACGGTTACCACATTTCCTGGCTTGAGGATTTTTTTACTGTATTTAGAAAGATTCGGTTGCTCGTGAATTTCAAGTCCTACTCCGTGTCCAAGAGAATGTCCAAAGCATCTCTTATAATTTTCATCAATTATGTCTCTTGCCACCTTATCGGCATCGGCACAGGCAACCCCGTCTCTTAGCATATCAAGTACGCTTAGCTGAGCTTTAAGAACAGTATTGTAAAGCTCCTTCATTTCCGCGTTTGCCTTGCCTATGCATATTGTTCTTGTCATATCCGCGTGATAGCCCTCATAAACCGCGCCAAAATCCATAGTCAAGAAGCCCTTTTTAAGCCTTGTATCGCTCGGTGTACCGTGAGGAAGCGAGGATTTTTCTCCGCTTACGGCAATTGTCTCAAAGCTTTTATCCTCGGCACCATGCTTGCGCATATAATACTCAAGCTCAGCCGCGACATCGTTTTCGGTCATATTTGGTGTTATAATTCTTAAAATATGTGCAAAGGCACCATCAGTTATCTCCTGCGCGATTGCAATTTTTTCAATTTCATAAGGGTCCTTAACTTCTCTTGCCGTATCAGCAAAGCTACCCTTTGATACAAGCTCTGCATCAATGCTCTTGCTTAAGCGCTCATAGAGCGAATAACCCATCGACCCCTCGAAGCCGATAGTCTTTATTCCCTCACTTTTGACAATTACATTTAAGCGCTCTACATCAAGAGAGCTTTCGAAAATTGTAAAATCCGCGCCTATATACTCACAAGCGACCTCACTATATCTAAAATCCTCAAATGCGAATTTTTTATCCTTTAAAAACAAAAGCGCTCCATCGGGATTATCAAAGCCTGTAAAATATCTATGGTTCGCTTTGCTTGTAACGATAAACGCATCTACCTCTAAATCCTTCAGGGAGGATTGTATATTATTCCATCTAATCTCTAAAAAGCCTCTCATGCTTGCCCCCTCGTTTTTTTTATATTTTATCACAGCCTTGTCATCTTTTCAAGCGCTTTGTTGACTTTTTAGCCATTGCGTGGTATAATAATTATATATTTTAACACAAGGAGATTTATTATGAAAAAAATTATTGCTTTTGCAATGGTTTTGTGTATGATATTTTCGTGCTTCTCGTGTGCTTTTTTAGAAGACAACAATGATGAAGAAAGCGCCTCGTCGTCGAGCGAGAGCTTCTCGTCCTCAAGCGCTGACAGCTCAAGTGAGCAAGGCTCATCAAGCGAGGAGTCCTCGTCAAGCAAGGAGTCATCATCAAGCGAGGAGGCGCCGAGTAGCTCATCCTCAAGTGAGGAGATTTCATCAAGCGACGAGGTGTCGTCAAGTGAAGATATTGCTATACCCGTAATTACAGAATATGGTGAATTTTCGTCTGCTATTACCAAGACTACTCCATCAACTGATAGGCTAAGGCAGGGCTCACAGTCGCGAAATGCTTATAATGCGGGCTCAAGCTACTCTCAAAGCAAGCTAAATTCAGTTCTTTCAAATGCGACGCTCATCAAAAATGTCGGTTCCTTGCTCGGCTACACAAACGCAAGTGGATTTATAGACCATTTTCTTCAAAAGACGGGTGAGAATTACACGATTGATATGAGCAAGCTTTTGACTGACACAAATGCTCTTGGAAATCGAAACGCATCGCTTTCAAATGCATTAAGGGCATGTGAAATGCTCGCTGTAAAGGGTGAGACGATAAATGTATTTCAAAAAAGCGAGGTTGTCCATCACAATTTAACCGGCGACTGGCGCTTCTCTCTCGGCTCATATTTTTCGAGCATAGAAATTCAAAATCTAAGCTTCGATGGAAGCAAATATCACGCCACCTTTATATACAAGGTTACAGACTATTACAACTGGGATCCAAGTGATTCGAGCAGTGTTTTCCCCGGAGCTGCAGGTGCGCTTGTTGGAAATATTTCGCCAAAGGATTTGCATCAGCTTCATCGCGCGGGAATGGCTAAGGAATTTTTATCTGTAGGTCAGGTCTCCTACACCGTTGAATGGTCAAGCGGAGATAGCGTCCTTGATGTCTTTAAATAACAAAAATGCATCAGCACTGTGCTGATGCATTTATTTTTTCAACAGGTCCTTTATTACCTCTGCAGAAATTGTGAGTCCTGCTATTGCAGGAATATAGGAGCTTGAGCCAAACACGCGCTTACCATTTTCGTTGACGACGCCCGAAACGGGCTCCTCCCTTGAATATACGACCTTTAGCGCCTTAACTCCTCTTTTTTTGAGCTCGGTGCGCATTGCTCTCGCAAGAGGGCAAACAGAGGTTTTATAAATATCAGCGATTTCAAAGGCTGTTGGCACAATTTTATTTCCTGCGTACATTGATGAAATTATTGGCGTGCCCGCCCTTTCAGCCTCTACGGCAAGAGATATTTTACCGCTTACTGTGTCGATTGCATCAATTATATAGTCGTATTTTGTAAAGTCAAATTTATTTGCGGTATCTGGCAAATAAAGCTCGTTAAAGGTGGTCACCTTAATGCTCGGGTTTATATCAAGCAATCTTTCCCTCATAACATCGACCTTTGCCCTACCGACTGTCGAATGTAGGGCTATGATTTGACGATTTATGTTTGATTTAGAGACGACATCGTTATCGACTATATCAATTGCGCCTATTCCGCTTCATGCAAGTGACTCGCAGGCATAGCCACCTACTCCGCCAATTCCAAAAATGATTATATGCTTACCATTTAATATCTCGGTGCTTTCCTTACCGAAAAGCATTTCCGTTCTTGAAAACTGTTCCATAGTAGCTCCTATTTTTTAGTTATTTACATAATATCACACATTTTCAAAAAAGTCAAATTTTATTAAGGATTTGCATATATTTTATTGATTGTGTGGTGATTTTCAATTAACAGAGGTCAAAAATATATTTTCAATGGTCTTATTCTGTCCTGCGGAGCGCTTGTGCTTCGGGCGGTGGGTGTTGCATTTAATGCATATCTCACATCGCATCTTGGCGAGGTTGGCATGGGGCTTATTTCCCTATGCTCTGGCATTTATGGATTTGCTATTACGCTTGCGTGCTCAGGGATAAATTTAGCAGTTACGCGCCTTGTGTCAGCCGACCTTGAGCGAGGCGGAAAGCGATGTAGCGCGATTATGCGCTCAGCGATTATATATTGCTTATTCTTTTCGCTTAGTGCAAGTATTCTTTTATTTTTCGGGGCTGAGGCAATCGGCAGTGTGCTTTTGGGAGATGAGCGAGTTATTCCGTCAATTAAGCTTTTTGCCTTTTCTCTTTGTCCTATTTCAATATCAAGCGCATTAAACGGGTACTTTTGTGCATCAAGGCGCGTTTACAAGAATGTTATTGCTCAATTTTTAGAGCAGGGTGTAAGGCTGTCGGTTGTCTCCTATTTTGTTCTTATTTTAGCGCCTCGCGGGCTTGATTGGGCTTGCGTTGCGGTTATTGGCGGTGGGGTGATCAGCGAGATTTCAAGCGCCCTTGTGTCGTTTATTCTATATTTGATTGACAAAAGAATTCATTTAAGCTCTTCTTCCGTCAAAAGAGGCGGTGAGTTAAGCGACATAGGCAAAATAGCGCTTCCTGTTGCGATAAGCGCATATGTAAGAAGCGCACTTACGACTATTGAGCATCTTGCCATACCCTGGGGACTTAGAAGATGCGGGCTTGACTACCAATCGTCTATCGCATCATATGGAATTTTACACGGAATGGTCGTACCGTTGCTTCTTTTCCCATCGGCGGTTCTTAGCGCATTTTCTTCTCTTTTAGTTCCTGAGCTATCAGGAGCCAAGGAGCTTGGAAACAAGGAACGAATACGATATATCGTATCTCGAGTTTTTTATGTTTCATTGCTTTTTTCGCTTGGCGTGAGTGGAATTTTTGTTTCCTTCTCATATGAGCTTGGATATTTTTTATACGGAAGCTACGAGGCGGGCGAATATATAAGGCTTCTTTCGCCACTTATACCGCTTATGTACCTCGATGGTGCGGTTGATGCAATGCTAAAGGGGCTTGGTGAGCAATTATATTGTATGCGCGTAAATATAAGTGATTCAATTGTAGAGTTGGCAGATTTTGGTACAGTTACAGATAAAGTATATAATATGGTAAAATCAATAGAAAACCTTACAATAGAATTAAGTAATGAATGTGCGCTTATA
>JAFTIV010000132.1 GCA_017456685.1 Clostridia bacterium
AATATGGATTGCATCTCTATTGAGGAGGGCGTAACAAGGCTTCTTGAGCAGGCATCGCGTGAGCTTAAGGCGATAAACCCCGAGTTTCTTATCGAATTCCGTCAATCCTATGTTGGACCTGTTGTGGCACAGTACGGAAATATGCTAAGGGTTGGAGACTGTCCAAATGATTCAATAATTAACAGAGTCCATTCCCTACACCTTCGTCTAACCTCTGGCACAGTTCCTGTTCATAGCGATATGCTTATGTGGAATAAGTACGAAACAACAGAGGCGGTTATGTATCAGCTTCTTGCTTGTATGTTCTCAGTTCCCCAAATTTCAATTCGCTTTGATAATATCGCTGAGGGCCACAAGCGCGCCTTGAAGGGCTTCCTTAGCTTCTGGAGAGCGCATAGCGACACAATTCTTGATGGCGTGCTCGAGATAAGAGATATCGAGGCTAACTGTAGCATGGCACAGACAACGAGCGATAAGGAGTGCGTATGCGTTCAATATCAGCAAATTGTCACAAGGGTAGGAGAAAAGCCTACATATATATTTAACGCAACAGGCAAGGACGGAATATATCTTGAGCTTGAGAGCGAAAGAGAATATGAGGTCTATGATATGTATGGTGAGCTTTACTCGCAGGGCACCTTTACAGCGGGCGGTTGCTTTATCGAGGCAAAAAATTGCGAATATATAAAGATAATTTAATGAATCTAAAGTAAGAAGGGCAGGCAAATTTCGCTTGCCCTTTTTGTCGCTTGAAAAAAATTGAAAAAAATTTAAAGATTAACAAAACTTAAACATTTTCTAAAAAAATCGAAAACAAGGTGGGGTTAAAATAGGGTCACAAGCAATGAAAAACACAAGCGAAAGAAAGAGGTACAAAAAATGAACAGAAACGACACACAATTTATGGCACAGAAAATCCGCACTCAATACATCGAGAAGGAGCACACCGAGCTTGACGAGCTTCGCACCCTTGACAAAAGGGTAAAGCGTCCTGCAAGCATTTTCTCATATGTATTTGGAAGCATTGGCGCTATTGTAATGGGCGCAGGAATGAGCCTTGTTATGACCGACATCGGTGCAAAAATCGCAGGCGCTATGGGAATAGGCATAGGCGTTGGAGCCGTGGGACTTGTAATGGCAATTGCAACCTATCCAATCTACAAGAAAATCCTTGCTTCACGAAAGAAGAGGTATTCCTCTCAAATTCTCGAGCTCAGCGAAAAAATCATCAATAAATAATAAAGGAAAAAATTATTATGTCAGTATTTACAAGGATTAAAAATTTCTTCAAGGGTGCATTTGGAGATATGAAAAAAAGCGCAAAGGCACAGCACGAGGTTGATAAGGCTAATTTCGAGGCTACGAAGGCAGAGGCTAAGGCTAATTTCGAGGAGAATAGAGGCCATAACACCTATGCTAAGGCTAAGGCAGATGCTAAAAAGAGCTGGGACGACGCTCATATGAGCCCAAGCGAAAGACAAGCAAAAATGCAAGAGGAGCGCGATGCGCAAATCGCTTCCGCAAAGGCAAGGACAGCTGCAGCAAACGAGCGTTACGAGAACGCAAAAAAGAAGTAATTTGCTAAAGCTTAAGGGGCAAGAGGGGAGTATTCCCACAGCTTGCTCCTTTTTGTTGATTTTTTAAAAAAATCGCGTCGCGTAAACAAAATTTTAACAATTGTGTGCTACAATATAATAAATCAATCAAATTAGGGGGCAGATATGTTTAAAATTTTAGTTGTCGAGGATGACAGAGACCTAAATCGCTCAGTATGCTCATTCCTTAACCAAAACGGCTATGAGGCAACGGGCGCGCTGAATGCAGAAATTGCCTATGATGAAATGTATAAAACAACCTTTGACCTTGTAATTTCGGACATTATGATGCCCGAGATTGACGGCTTTGAGTTTGCAAAAACAGTAAGGTCGTTAAACAGCGATATACCGATAATCTTTATGACCGCGCGCGACGATTTCGCTTCAAAGCAAAGGGGCTTTCGTGTAGGGATTGACGACTATATGGTGAAGCCTATTGACCTTGATGAGCTTTTCCTTAGAATAGGCGCAATACTTAGGCGCTCAAAAATCGCATCAAGCCGTCGCCTTGAGGTCGGCAATTTCATTATGGATGTTGACGAAAGAACCGCGTATCTTAAGGACGAGGAGATAGCCCTCACCGCCAGAGAATTTGATTTGCTTTATAAGCTTCTTTCATACCCAAAAAAGACCTTCACACGCACTCAGCTAATGGATGAGTTTTGGGATGTTGACTCCTCGTCAAGCACGCGTACTGTTGATGTTTATATGACCAAGCTACGCCAAAAGCTTATCGACTGCGAGGACTTCGAGATACAAACGGTTCACGGTCTTGGCTATAAGGCGGTGATAAAATGAAAAGCAAGCACCTTAAGCTTTTAAGGGCGATAAACAATTATTTTGTTTTCTTTTTGCTTGTAGCATTTGTTGTCACCTGCTGTACGATGCTTTTTGTGAATATTCTTTCAAGAAGCCTTGGTGTAGAGCTGACAAGCGAGAATTTAGCAACCTCGGCAAAGGTGACCTTTTTAAATGTAATTCTTGTTAGTGTTTTGCTCACGGTAATAGATGCACTTCGCAGAAAATGGGCAATTGACCGCCCTGTTAAAAGGATAAGCGAGGCGACGGACAAGATGATAAAGGGTGATTTCAATGTAAGAATTGAGCCTGCATCTGCCTTTGCCGACGATAGGTTTAATGAGATAATTGAATGTATAAATAAAATGGCAGAGGAGCTTTCAAGCGTTGAAACTCTTCGCACCGATTTTATTGCAAATGTCTCGCACGAAATGAAAACGCCACTTGCGATTATGAAAAGCTATGCTAAGCTTTTAGAGGCAAAGGACCTTAGCGAGGAAAAGAGAATTGAATACGCACAGGCGATAAGCGATGCGTCTGCGCGACTTTCAAATATGATGACAAATATTCTCAAGCTAAGCAGGCTTGAAAATCAGCAAATATACCCTAATGCTAAGACCTACGACCTTGGCGAACAGCTTTGCGAGTGCCTTTTGCAGTATGAAAGCATTTGGGAAAAGAAAAAAATTGAGATTTCGACTGAAATTGAGGAAAATGTCAAGGTGTGTGTCGATAATGAGCTCTTGGAGCTCGTTTGGAGCAACCTTTTCTCCAACGCCTTTAAGTTTACCGATGAGGGCGGAGAGGTCACAGTAAGCCTCAATACAGAAAATGGGCTTGCAATAGTTAAAATAAAGGACACAGGCTGTGGGATTTCTCCCGAGGAGGGGGCACATATCTTTGAAAAATTCTATCAGGCTGACACCTCGCACGCAACGCAGGGAAACGGACTTGGCTTGGCACTTGTAAAGAGAGTTGTCGATATTGTTGGTGCTGACATTTCCGTAAGTAGCGTTCTTGGCGAGGGCACGGAATTTGTTGTAAGGATTAAGATGCAATGAAAAAATACACACCCCGCGCGATTTGGGCGCGCATTTGTCAAATAGGGCTTGTGAAAAGGCTAAAAGAGGACACAGTAGCGAGAGAAAACACCATTCTCTACGGCTCGCTTCTTTTCAATCTTGCGTACGCAACGCTTCTTTTGGGGCTTGGAATATTTCATAAAACCCTTTGGTTTTCCTCGCTTTCAAGCTACTATATATTGCTTGCGCTTATGAGATTTTTTCTTCTAAGACACCTAAAATGCTATACCCTGTGTGAGGAAATGCGCCTTGAGCGCTTAAAATGTCGCTTCTGTG
>JAFTIV010000133.1 GCA_017456685.1 Clostridia bacterium
TTATTTTTTGAGGTGAATTATGAAAAAATCAATTTATCGCAGGGTAAAGCCTATTATTGTCTGCTCTGCGTTTGCTGTTGGATATATTTTGTCTGTGATTTTTAATCACGCATTCATTTTTGAGCACGGAATGAATAAGTTTTTCTCGAGCAGCTGGCTTGTTTGTCTTGTTGGCTCAGTAATCACGATTGGCTGTATTCTGCTTATGGGTATTCATCGCTCGGCATTTTCTTTTGTGAGCCTTTCCGAATTTTCAAAGGTCACAATGATAAATATTTTTATTTTCATTGGAAATACATTGCTTTTTTCCACAAATGCCGTTCCTCACCTTACAATTCAAGGCTGTATTTGCATATTTTTGATAACTCAAGCAGCGTTTTTCGGCACGCTTTTCACCTATAGAGCACTAAGGACCATCACAAGAACGCATCAAAGGCGCAAGCTTGAAAAGGGGAAAAGAACTCTCATTGTTGGTGCAGGAGATGCAGGAGCTTCTATTGCGAAGGAGCTTATTGGCTCGTCAAAGCTAAACAATGAGCTTATCGGCTTCGTTGACAAGGACCCTGCAAAGCAGAATGCAAGAATTTTCGGTTACCCTGTGCTTGGCTACGACGATGATATTCAAAAAATCGTTAAGGAAAAGGATATTGAGGAAATAATTATTGCAATCCCCTCTGCTCCCCCATCTGCCATTAGGCGTCTTTCGACGATGTGCATAGAGGTGTGTAGTGAGGTTAAAACTCTTCCCGGAATTTATCAGCTTATAAATGGACAGGTTTCTGTTCAAAGACTTCGCAATGTTGATGTAAACGACCTTCTCGGCAGAGAGCCTGTGCAGACTAATATCAGCGAAATAATCGGCTACATAGAAAATCAGGTTGTTATGGTAACTGGTGGTGGCGGCTCTATAGGAAGTGAGCTTTGCAGGCAGATCGCCTCTCACAACCCCAAGCAGCTTATAATTCTTGATATTTACGAAAATAACGCATACGAGATTGAGCAGGAGCTAAAGCACAAGCATCATGAGCTTAATCTTGTTACACTAATTGCATCTGTTAGAGATAGCGTTCGTATGGACGATATCTTCAAAAATTACAAGCCCGACATTGTGTTCCACGCAGCGGCGCACAAGCATGTTCCTCTTATGGAGACAAGCCCTAACGAGGCGGTTAAAAACAACATTATCGGCACCTACACGGTTGTTAAGTGCGCGGATAAATATGGCGTTAAGAGATTTGTTCAAATCTCAACCGACAAGGCCGTAAATCCAACTAACATTATGGGTGCTACAAAGCGTGTTTGTGAAATGATTATTCAGCATTTTGCAAAAAAATCAAAAACTCGCTTTGTTGCGGTAAGATTTGGAAATGTTCTTGGCTCCAACGGCTCGGTTATCCCTCTTTTTAGAAAGCAAATCGAGGCGGGCGGTCCTGTTACTGTAACTCATAAGGATATTATAAGATATTTCATGACCATTCCTGAGGCTGTAAGCCTTGTGCTTCAAGCTGGCGCTTATGCTGAGGGCGGAGAGATATTTGTGCTTGATATGGGAGAGCAGGTGCGTATTTACGACCTTGCCAAGAACCTTATTCGCCTTTCTGGCTATGAGCCCAACAAGGACATTAAGATCGAGATTACAGGACTTCGTCCCGGCGAAAAGCTCTATGAGGAAAGGCTCATGGAGGAGGAGGGCTTAACTCGTACAGCTAACGACAAGATAAGCATTGGAAAGCCTATCGAATTCGACGAGGAAAAGCTTCTTTCTATGCTTGATAGGCTTTACGACGAGGCATATCATGAGAGTGAGGAGATCAAGGAGCTTGTCAAGGAGCTTGTCCCCACCTACAAGATTTATGTAGAGAAAAACGATAAATAAAGCAAAACACGCAAGAAGCAATTCTTGCGTGTTTTTGTTTTAGATTAAAAATTTCGCTTTAATAATTTTCACATCAGCCTTTGAGGTGAAGGTTATTTTTTTATTCCAGTTCATTAAGGAAATTGGGGTTTTGATGCTTCCCCTTTCTCCATTTGTACCCTTTGCTACCGCTGTACAAGCATCTGCGCCATCAATGCTTACGCCTATGCTTATTTGAGCGAGCTCTGGAAGTGGGGATTCAAATTCTATGTCAAGAATATATTTTCCGGATTTCTCTATTTTAAGCTCAGCGCCATTTCCAAGCTCGATTGCATCAAGCACACACGCGGTGGTCATTGACGAGGTATCAAGGCTTGTCACCTCGTATTTGAAGCCGTTTGCCTTGAAGCGCTCGTATGCGTGGGTATTCATTACAAAGGAGCAAATATTTTTAGCACAGCACTGTAGCTCTCCCCTTGTGAGATATCCGCTTTCAAGGCTCGCCATAAGATTATCCTTATTTGTTTTTGCATTAGGCATAACCATATAAACATCATTTACTGCCTTTACCATGCTTGCAAAATCGTCATTGCTTTCTCTGCCGTCAAGGTCGGTAAGCTTTGCCCACCAGTCGGTCATAACGAAGCCATCATATTTCCATTCATCACTAAGGATTGTTTTTGTAAGGTCATAGTTTGAGGCGGCATGTGCTCCGTTTATGCAGTTATAAGCGGTCATTATCGCCTTTACTCCACCATCCTTAACAGCAATTTCGAAGGGACGTGCGTATATTTCTCTAAATGCGCGCTCCGACATTATTGAGTCATTGTGGTGTCTGTACCATTCCTGACTGTTTGCAGCAAAGTGCTTTATTGTGCAATACACGCCTACTCTTAAAAGTCCCTTGGAAATCGCAGATGCCATTTTTCCTGCAAGATAGGGGTCCTCCGAGAAATACTCAAAGTTTCTACCATTGAGTGGGCTTCTGTGAATGTTTATTCCAGGGCCGAGAATTACATCTATTTCATAAGCGGTCATTTCAACGCCCTCAAGCGCGTAAAGCTCAGTTACAAGCTCATCATTAAAGGTACAAGCAAGGCAGGTACCATTTGGCATGCTTGTTGCCAAAAGTCCACTATCCATTCTTATGCCAGAGGGACCATCGGTTGTACAAACGATTGGAATACCGTATGAAATAAGCTCATCGGTAACTCCACCAAAGCAGCTTCCTGTGCCTGGGGTAACCTTAGGGCTATTCATTCCCTCGCCTCTTACAAGACAGCAAAGCTCCTCGTTGGTTAGCTGAGCAACAAAATCATTCATCGATGCCTTACCGCTTCTTACATCCTCAAGCTTTATGCCCTTATTCCCTGTATATGGAATTTCAGCCGGGAGATTTGAGTTTACTCTTTCTTTTAGTGAATACGACCTTGTTGGAATTCTTTCACGACCATATGTGCCCTCGGGAGTTGGCTTTATTCTTTCAATTTGGCGAAGTGGTGAGAGCGCCTCTGTGCATTTTTCTACCACCTTAAGCTCATCAAGAGTGTATGTAAAGACATTTTTTGCATCTCTTACATTGTTGCCAACATAGATTTGGTAATCGCCAGCCTCAAGCACATAGCAGGATTTATTGCCTGTTGCGCCTATATCATCATAAGCACACATTTTTGAGGTCTCAATTTCAAGTGTGAGCTGTTGCTCCTCGTTTGGTGCAAGAAGCTTGGTTTTTGCGTAAGCTCCAAGCTCACGCGCACTCTTGCCGAGCTTTCCATAAGGGGCACTAAAGTAAGCCTGAACGACCTCCTTGCCACTTGTGCTTCCTGTATTTTTAACTGTTGCCTTAATAACGATTTTTTCGCCATTTACAGCCACATCCGCGGTTGTTTCAAAGGTTGTATAGGACATACCATAGCCGAATGGATAAAGCACCTTGTCTCTTGCAAGGGTTTCGAAATAACGATATCCAACATAGATATCCTCATTATAGTAGCATCCTGCCTTGTCACCAAAGTTTGCGCTTGATGGATAGTCACTAATATCGTATGCGATTGTGTCGGCAAGCTTACCACTTGGGCTTACCTTACCTGTGAGCACATCGGCGCATGCAAGTCCGCCACACATACCACCCTGCCATACATACAAAACAGAGGCTATATTATACTTTTTCACCCATTTCATATCAATAATTGCACCAACATTTAGCACAACTATTGTTTTTTCGAACACAGAGCTAACCTTTTTGATAAGCTCCTCTTCCTTTTTAGTCAAAAGATAGCTTCCCTCGCTTGCGGAGTTGTCTCTATCCTCTCCTGCGGTTCTACCTATTACGACAATTGCCTTGTCGCCAAATTTTCTCGCATTATCGACAACGGATGTGTCGATTTCCATTTCCTCCTGACACCAAGGCTCCTGACCCCAGCCCTTTCCTGGGTCAAAGGGGTGGTCCTTTATCCAGTCAGCGTAAATTTTAGCGAGCTCCTCGTTTATTTCTATTCCCTCGCACTCTCTTAAAGAGTCGAGAATATTAGTGACATATTTAACATTTACAAGTCCGCCTGAGCCTGTTCCGCTCTTATAATATTCTCTTTGAATTCTACCAAAAACAGACACTCTGTCGCCTTTTTTGAGTGGAAGTGTGTTGCTTTTGTTTTCGAGCATTACAATTCCCTCGGTAGCGCTTATACGAGAAATCTCCTCAAGCTCCTTTATGCTGTCCTTGGGAAGCGAGCCAAGCTCGTAGCCCTTATAATTGTTGATTTCGTATTGCATTTTATCCTCCAAATTTAGCCTTTGCTATTCTTAAAAGTACTCGTTTTGTGTTTTCGGCACGCTCCTCGATTACCTCGTTTAGAAGAAAATCGAGAATTTCACCAAGCTGTTTTCCTGCCTTAAAGCCGTTTTCTATAAGGTCCTCACCATCAATTGCAAGGTCCTTGAGAGAAAAGCACGCGTTTTCTGCAAGAATTTCGTTTGCAATCTGCTCTACTATATCGAAGTGTGGCATTTTTGTCTTTTTTGGATTTTGAGCAAGGTTATCTGCCCTTTGAATTGCCAACAGGTCAAAAAACGCATCCTTTCCCATTCTATTCAAGCGCTTTTTGATGTAAACCCTGTCCTCCTCGATATAATTATCGTGTCGAGCAATGAGCTTAACGCATTTGCTTTTTGTGTCGTTATCGTATTTATACTCTGTAAAAAATTCCCTTGCGCGCTCGGCACTGACAATTCCGTGACCATAGAAATGTCCTACTCCATTTGCATCAATCGTAAAGGTATGAACCTTTCCTATATCGTGCAAAAGCGCGACAAGCCTTAGGTGAGTTATAGGCGGAGTATTTTCTACAACGAGCGCGGTATGAGTTAAAATATCATAAATATGCCAGTCGTTTTTCTGGTCAAAGCCGTGCATCATACCGATTTCTGGTATTATCAAAGCCAAGAGCTCATAGTTGTCAAGAATTGCATTTTTCGCGTTTTTGCCACACAGTAGCTTGTTTAGCTCAATCGCGATGCGCTCCCTTGAAATATTTTCAAGAAGCGGTGCACATTCAAGCATTGCCCTTTTGGTTTTAGGCTCAATTTCAAAATCAAGCTGTGATGAAAAGCGCGCGCCACGCAAAATGCGAAGTGCATCCTCGGTAAAGCGCCTTTTGGGCTCTCCTATGGCTCTTATTACCTTGTCCTTTATATCCTCTTGACCGCCAAAAAGGTCAACAAGAGTGTCGCTAATTGGGTTATACGCAAGAGCGTTTATAGTAAAATCGCGACGAGAAAGGTCGTCCTCAAGAGCGCTTGTAAACTCTACGCTCCTTGGGTGTCTATTATCATCGTATTCTCCGTCCTTGCGGTAGGTCGTAATCTCAAGTGGCTCGCCCTCGTAAAGAACGGTGAGGGTACCGTGCTTGATGCCTGTTTCTATTACTCGCTCGCCTGAAAAGACAGCCTTCATTTGCTCGGGGGTTGCTGAGGTTGTTATATCAAAGTCGTTTGCCTCGCGACCCATTAAAAGGTCTCGAATTGCTCCACCAACCGCATAAGCCTCATATCCGCTATCATCAAGCCTTTTTATCGCCCACAGGGCGCCCTTACTTAATCTTAGCATATCACATACCACACATCTTAAGGAATGTGTCTTTGTCTATTATTTTAACTCCAAGAGCTTGTGCCTTTGTGAGCTTTGAGCCCGCCTCTGCGCCTGCCAAAACATAGTCCGTTTTCTTTGATACAGACGAGGAAACCTTTCCGCCTCTTGCCTTTATCATATCACTCGCCTCATCTCTTGTCATATCCTCAAGAGTGCCTGTGAGCACGAAGGTGAGACCCTCAAGCTCGCTTGATTTTTCGACAACCGCATCCTCAGTAACAACTCCTGCTTGCTTGAGTCTTGAAACAATATATTTTGTAGTGTCCTTTTTGAAGAATTCTACAACGCTTTTTGCCATTATAAGTCCAAAGTCCTCAATTTCGCAGATTTGGTCCTCTGTAGCATCAAAAATAGCATCAATCGAGCCGAATTTAGAGGCGAGATTTGCCGAGGCGACCTCGCCGACATGACGAATTCCAAGTGCAAAAAGAACTCTTGCAAGACCTGCGCCCTTAGATGCCTC
This sequence comes from Clostridia bacterium, assembly GCA_017456685.1. Classification (GTDB taxonomy): domain Bacteria; phylum Bacillota; class Clostridia; order Oscillospirales; family CAG-272; genus RGIG2000. The sequence continues at coordinate 6,466 of JAFTIV010000133.1, forward strand.
AATTGCCGAGATAAGCTTTTCAGCGCTTTTCTCTCCCATTCTTTCAAGAGGCTCAATCTCTTCTTTTTTAATATAGTAAAGGTCCGAGGCATCGTGAATAAGTCCGTTATCAAGCAAAAGCTTAACAACCTTTCCGCCAAGACCATCTATATTCATTGCCTTTTTAGATGAAAAATGCTCTATATTTCTTTCGAGCTGTGCTGGGCATGACGGATTTGTGCAACGAAGTGCACCGAGGGTGAAATCCTCTCCGTCGTCAATAAAATCGTTCACATCGTCGTATGTGAGTGAGCCACCACAGGATGGGCACTGGCTTGGCATTTCGTATGGCATAGAATCACTCTCGCGCGCTTCCCTTACGCTTGCAACAACCTCAGGAATTATATCTCCTGCCTTTTGAACGATTACAGTATCGCCTATCCTTATATCCTTTTCGCGAATTATATCAATATTATGAAGCGTTGCGCGCGAAACGGTTGTTCCTGCAAGCTTCACAGGCTCCAAAACGGCATTGGGGGTCAAGACCCCCGTTCTACCAACCTGTACAACAATATCAAGTAGCTTTGTTTTCTTTTGCTCGGGTGGGTATTTATAGGCAACAGCCCATTTTGGCGTACTTGTTCCCTCGCCAAGCTCCCTTCGTTTTTCAAAGGAATTTACCTTTATAACCGCGCCGTCAATATCGTAGGACAAATCCCTTCTGCCCTCTCCAAGAGAGACAACGGCATTTACAAGCTCATCCTCATTTGAGCTTATGGTTAGCATTGAAATTGTTTTAAAGCCAAGGGCTTTTATTTTATTTATAGAGTCCTCGTGAGTTTGAATATTCTCGCCAAGCTCACCAAGCTGATGATTGAAAACGAAAATATCAAGTCCGCGCTTTGCGGTTTCCTTAGAGTCAAGGCAACGAAGCGAGCCTGCGGCTGCATTTCTTGGATTAGCCCAAAGAGCCTCTCCCTTTTCTTCCTTTTCCTTATTAAGTCGTTCAAAGGATTTTCTTGGCATATATACCTCTCCACGGACTGTTATATCGCGTGGCTCAGTAAGCTCAAGAGGAATTGAGCGAATTGTTTTTATATTTGCGCTGACATCCTCTCCAACAAGTCCGTCACCGCGTGTTGCGCCAACCGTCAAAATACCCTTTTCGTACTTTAGGGAAACGCTAAGACCATCTATCTTAGGCTCGACTGAGAATTCTGTATCCTCTCCAACCTCGGTCTTTACGCTTCTTATAAAGGCGCGAAGGGAGTCGAGGTCGAAAACATCGGTAAGGCTACCCATACGAGCCTCGTGCTTGACCTTTTCGAACTTATCAAGCGCCATACCGCCTACTCTTTGTGTAGGAGAGGTTGGGTCGTTATATTCAGGGTTCTGCGCCTCGAGGGTCTTTAGCTCCTCGAAAAGCTTATCATATTCAAAGTCCGAGATTTCGGGGGCGTCATTTTCATAGTATCTTTTAGAGTGATACTTAATTAGAGCTCTTAGCTGCTCTATTCTTTCCTTTACGCTCATTTTATACCTCAAAATTGATAAATTTATCTACCATTTTAGTATATCACAAAACGAATAAAAAAACAAGTAATCGCGCAATTTTACATTTCCTATTTTTATTTGACATTTCCCCGTGAGGATTGGTGTCGCATTGTCACTTTAGGGGGGCTTTTGTCGAGCGGTTTTTCTTGACCTTGGAAAATTTTGCTGTAAAATAGAGGTACAAGAAAACAACAGATTGCCTAAACGGCATAAAAGCGAGGACAAAAAATGAGAAAATATGTATCCTGTATTATTTTGATTGTTGCGTGTATTGTATGCGCTATGATTTTTTATGTGAATGCTACAAGCACGAATGAGATGCCAGAGATGCCAAGTGGTGGGGGCTCACAAGAGACAAGCTCAAGTGATGAGGGTGAGCGCAAAATTGCGTTTAGTGACAAGGGCACTATTATGAGCGAGTATTTTTGCTCATCAAGATTAAGAATTGAATGGAGCTCAATTAAGTACACGGACAGTGCATCCTTATACATAAGTGCTGAGCTAATTCTTGACACACCATATGGAATTGGGAAGACATGCACAGCGAGCTTAGCTATAAACGGAGCGCGAACGGATTTTACAGTAAATCCATCAAGCGAGACCTCTATTCTGCTCGGCTCAAGCTCGATTGAAATTACAGATTTTACAGATGGTAGCATCATCTGTCTGGACGGCACTATAAATCTTGAATTTGTTGGCGAGGGTGGTGTTTGTCTAAGTGCGCTTAATGCAAACGGAAAAATCTATCAGGGTGGTGGAAATTTAAAGGAAAGTTCTTCGCTTTCGGGCTTTGAGCATATTTCTCAATATCCATCTCTGCCAAGTGGTGATGAAATCACCTCTCTTGCGATGGTTTTTAGATATTTAAAGTATAATGTTGACCCGTGTAATCTATGTGACCTATATCTTGACAAGGGTCCTGTTGGGTTTACTGATTTCAACAAGGCTAATATTGGCAATCCGCGCGACACCTATAACTCATATGGCTGTCTTGCGCCTGTTATTGTCAATTCGGCTACGAGATTTATAAATGCGAATGGTGGCACGCACAAGGCGTACGACTATTCGGGCTATGAGGCGAGCGAGCTATATAGACAGACCTCGCTTGGCTCACCTGTTATTGTTTGGTTATGCGACGATTTCGGCTCTACCCCCTCGATTTCGCGCATTTGGGTCGTTGACGGTAAGACTATTTACTTAAAGTCAAATATGGCTTGTATGGTGCTTATCGGCTACGATTATACCAAGGGCACTGTCACTCTTGCAAATCCCGCCGGCAACACCTTTACGCTCGAGATGAGCGCGTTTGAGAAGGGCTATGCCGATATGGGCTCATATGCAGTCGTTATTCAGTGATGTGCTGGGGCGCGCGATGCTTCCGTCGCGCGCCTTTACCCTTGATTTTTAGGCGTTTTTAAAGTTTTTTAAAAAATCGAAAAAAATTTTTATTTTCCTATTGACAAAGCATTTTGCTTGTGTTATTATAATAGGGCAAAAACAAATAGTGCATTTGCGAGTGTAGTTCAATGGTAGAATTCCAGCCTTCCAAGCTGGTCGCGTGGGTTCGATTCCCATCACTCGCTCCATTTTTTTGCTCTGTACCCTTAGCTCAGCCGGATAGAGCAACTGCCTTCTAAGCAGTAGGTCGGGGGTTCGAATCCCTCAGGGTACGCCAGCCGAAAGGCTTGGGGCTTCGCCATTCGACGAAGCTATATAAACTCTCGAAAGAGAGCGCTCTTTGGTGGATATAGCTCAGCTGGTTAGAGCGTCAGATTGTGGCTCTGAAGGCCGTGGGTTCGAATCTCATTATCCACCCCAAACGAAACGTAAACCGAACCCTCGGTTTACGTTTTCTTTTTATCTACAAGCGACTAAAACGAAAGCACTCCAATTTTGGAGTGCTTTTATCTTTATCGAATTATAAGCATTTTAAAAATTCAAGTAACAGATATTTCTGTTTAGGTGATAAATTTGCAATTATGCTTGAACACTCGTCTTGTTCTGCCGTGTAGTCAAAGAAATCTTTTAATGTTACTTCTAACGCATCGCAAATCATTTGCAAATGGTCAACGGTAATTCCAGATTGACCAAGCTCAATTCTACGTAAGTGAGATTGAGAGATGCCTGCTCGTTCAGCTAATTTATTTTGTGAATACCCTGCTTTTTCTCTTAAAATGCGTATTCTTTCGTAAACAGTCATCTTTTTACCTCCAATTAAGTCTTATATAACTTATATTACACCAATTTTAGTAACAAAGTTAGTCTTATACGCTTGCATTGTTAGTCTTATAGTGATATAATTATTCATATATGACTAAATTTATGGGGGACGGTATGAAACAAAAGAAACTTGTTCTTGCAAAAAATGCCAAAAATGATGAATTTTACACACAATTTATTGATATTCAAAACGAAATCAATGCTTACATAGAATATGACCCAAATGTATTTAAAGATAAAGTTGTGCTATTGCCTTGTGATGACCCAGAATGGAGTAATTTTACAAGATTTTTCGCATTGAATTTCGAACTGTTTGGACTAAAAAAATTGATTAGTACAAGCTTTGCAATGGAAAGCAAAAATTTCAAATATCCATATCAAATTAGTTTGTTCGAGTCCGAATCTCCTCAATTTGATAAAGATAAAACAGAAACACACGGAAAGATATTTAGTTTAACAAGAGAAAATAAAAAATCGGGTAGAATAAATATTGACGATTTAGAGTGGTCTTATCTTGAGGGGGACGGAGATTTTAGAAGTGATGAAGTAAAAGCTTTACGTGACGAAGCTGATATAATTGTTACAAACCCACCCTTTTCCTTATATAGGGAATTTTTGTCTTGGTTATTTGAGAAAGATAAAAAATTCTTAATTATAGCTAATAAAAGTAGTGTTGCCAATAAAGAAACCTTTCCGTTGATAATGCAAAACAAAATGTGGACAGGAAAAACCGAATGGAGTGGTGGTCTTTGGTTTGAAACAAAAAATAGTTCTGATGTTGATAAAATAATTGACGGAATAAATATGAAAAATGTTCCTGCTTGTTGGTTCACTAACATAGACCACGGAAGAAGGCATCAGCCATTACAACTTATGAGTATGGCAGATAATTTGAAGTTTAGCAGACATAAGGAAATAAGAGAAAAGGGGTACCAAAAATACGATAATTACGATGCTATTGAAGTGCCATATACTGATGCAATACCGAAAGATTATGACGGTATTATGGGTGTTCCAATTTCATTTATAGAAAAATACAATCCCGACCAATTTGAAATATTAGGCTCAACACAAAGAGGGTGCCACGATAAAGTACCTGATACAAAAAAATATGATGATTATTGGGAAGTAAAA
>JAFTIV010000008.1 GCA_017456685.1 Clostridia bacterium
GCAATGCAAATCAAAGAAGGATATCATATCACCTCGAAAACGCGTTTTCTATGTAATTTAAATCGCAAACAACAAGCTTGCCATTTTCCTCGTTGACATATATTTCACACACATCCATTCGAGGCTGCTTGATAGAATGCTTTTTAGGTAGCGTTTTTATATAGTAATATGCAAATTTAAGAAGATTTGTTCTTTTTGATGCATTTATCGCATCGGCACCGCGTCCTAAGTTGTTTTTATTTACACGGCGCGTTTTTACTTCAATAAAGTAAACAAAATTTTTATCCGTGGCAATAATGTCGGTTTCAAGATGCCCTAAGCGACTATTTCTTGCTAAAACCTTGAAGCCTAAGCGTTTTATGTATTTAACACAGGCATTTTCGCCAAAATCGCCAACCTCTTTTTTGGTAATCTCACTCATTGTCGAGAAATTTCAAAAAGCTGGGACGATGAATAGGGCAGGGACCATATTTTCTAATTGCGTCCATATGAGCCTTTGTGCCATATCCCTTATGCTTTGCAAAGCCGTATTCGGGATATTCCTTGTCGTATTCTATACACATACGGTCTCTTGTTACCTTGGCAAGAATAGAAGCAGCGGCAATCGAAGGGACTGTAGCATCGCCCTTTACAACTGTTTTTACGGGGATTTTGAAGCCGGTTGCCCTGTTGCCATCTATAAGTGCCATGTCAGCAGGAGCATTAAGCCCTTCTACAGCGCGATTCATAGCGAGCATAGTAGCATTTAGAATATTATATTCTTCAATTTCCTCAACAGTAGCAAGAGCTATGCAATAGGAAATCGCATTTTCTTTAATTACATCAAAAAGTGCCTCGCGCTTCTTTTCGGTGAGTTTTTTTGAGTCGTCAAGTCCTTCAAGCACAAAGCCCTCTGGTAAAATGCACGCAGCTGTAACAACGGGTCCCATCAAAGGACCTCTGCCTGCCTCGTCAACACCACATATAAGCTTTATTTTGTCATTTTTATATGCATTTTCAAATTCTTAATCAAGCATTTTTATCCTCCGGAGCCTCAATTGTGATGCATCCAATTTTTGCGCTTCTAAATTCCTCAAGAAGAGTATTTGCTGTGCGCTCGGTATTGATTTCGCCACCCGAGATTAAAAATCCGCGTTTTCGTCCCACAAGCTCAAAAACCTCGTAATCCATATCACAAGCATTAAGCTCAGCCTGAGAGATTTTGTATCTTGTCATAAAGGCCTCTGGTGCGATGGTGCGCAAGCGAGAGCATAATAAAACAGCGATATACTCAGTATCTAAAATGGCATCCTTTATGGCGCCAGTGATAGCAAGATTTTCTCCAACCACCTTTTCCTCAAACTTTGGCCAAAGAACACCTGGCATATCCATAAGATCAAGGCCTATTGTGGTGGGAATCCATTGCTTATTTAGAGTAACACCAGGACGATTTTCAACCTTTGCCTTTTTAGATCCGCAAAGCTTGTTAATAAGAGAGGATTTTCCAACATTAGGAATGCCGACAAACATAGCCTTAAGCTTTCTACCGATCATTCCCTTGTCCTCGTATTTTTTTATTTTATCAGCAAGAATTTCCTTAACACTTGAGGCGAGCATAGAGAAGCCCTCGCCTGTTATGCAGTCAACAGCAATTGCATATTTTCCCTTTGCCTTATAATATTCAATCCATTTTTTAGTCATTACCTTATCGGCAATAGAGCATTTATTAAGGACGGTCAAGCAAGGCTTGTCGCCTATAATTTTTGCAATTTCTGGGTTTTTTGAGCTATATGGAATTCTTGCGTCCAAAATTTCAACAACTATATCAACTTCCTTAAGGTTTTCCGCAATAAGACGACGAGTTTTCGCCATATGCCCAGGAAACCATTGTATAACATCGGATTGCATAAATACCTCTTATTTTACAGCGCCTATTTTTTGTAGGGGAAGCAATCTAAAAATAACCTTTCCCACAATTTCGCTTTCCTTTATAAATCTACCATGCCCTAATGTTTCGTATCTACTATCATAAGAAACATTTCTGTTGTCACCGAGAACAAAAACATAACCCTCAGGAACCTCGTATTCAATTACCTCGAATTCGGGGTGAACATCAGTTGGTCTTGAAGGAAAGGGTCTGCCCTCGTAATAAGCATAATCCTCTTCGATAAGCTCTCCATCCACATAAACATCAAAGGTTGGATTGTAAGGGTCAAATCTTCCGTATTTTAAAGCTACCCTTTGACCACCAGTTGCAATAACTCTTTTGACAATAGTTAATGGAGTAGTCTCGTTTGTATATTCGCTTGTCGAAATAGTTTGAATAACAACAATATCACCATTTTCAGGATCGTATGAGAAAAACGGGTCGGCAACAACTAAATATTCTTTATCGTGAAGCGTTGGAACCATAGAATCTCCATCTACAACGCTAAGCTTAGCAAAAAACACAAAAATAATTAATACAAGAGCAATAGCCATTACAATCGATTCAAGAGTCTCGTAAACGGTTGCGAGTGCCTTGCTTTTATTGTTCACCTCTTTGGTGAAATCCTCGTTCATAGAGAAGCGCCCTCCTTGTTAAAAACTACAATAACACATAATATTGTACCACGAAAAGAAAAATTTAACAATACTTTTTTTAAAATTATATTATATAAATGAAAAATAACTTTTTTGAGAAAAATGAAAAAAAGGCTTGCAATTTGAAAATATCTATGTTATAATGTCCGCAAGTGTGCATTTATGCACCAACGGGGTGGTCCGCTGCGAGGCTCTGCATGAACACCCTATGATTAAATGGAGGGCGCGAAAATGGATAAGATCCAAGCACTTGTAAACGAGCAATTGAAGACAGAAGTACCTGAATTCGGTATCGGTGATACTGTAAAGGTACACAACCTCATTAAAGAGGGAACAAGAGAAAGAATTCAAATTTTTGAAGGAACCGTTATTGCAAAGCACGGCGGTGGAATTTCTGAAACCTTCACTGTAAGACGTGTTGCTTACGGCTGTGGTGTTGAAAAGACATTCCCACTTCATTCTCCTCATGTAGCTAAGGTTGAGGTTACCAGAGTTGGTAAGGTTAGAAGAGCGAAGCTCTATTACCTTCGTGACAGAGTTGGTAAGGCTTCCAAGGTTAAGGAGCAAATCTAATTTAATTCTACTAAAGAAAATATCTCCGTTGACTCAACGGAGATTTTTTCTTTTTATGTCTTGAATTTGTGCCTTTTAATTCTTGATTTGTGGTGCTTTTTATCTCTCTTTCTTGATAAAAAAGCAAAAAATGTTGATATTACGGGTATTAGGGCGCGAAGAATAATGCTCGATGTGCTTGGCGTGTCTTTAATGAGAAAAGCAAGCATAAGGGTGGAAAAATAAATCATAAAGCCTAAAATAAGTCCGCCAAATAACCATCTTTCGCCATTTATTCTTGTTAAAGCAACAGAGCATACCGCAACCGAAAGATATAAGGAAAAAAGCGATGCAAACTGGATTTTAGAGGTTGGGTTTTCAGTTTTAAAGAATATCGCAGAGCAGATAAGAGCTGAAATAACTGCCACAAGCGCGAATATCAGCAAAAACACCGCACACCGAATTATTAGCTTATAAAACGGCATTCCCTCGCTTGCCTTGTCGTGATAAGGATGATTGATTACAGAATTCATAATAAAAACCTCGCAAAAGTACTTACTAAAGTATATTTGCGAGATTTTAAATATATGAAATTATTTTTCCTCTGTATCTTCAGCAGGAGCCTCAACAGGAGCCTCAACAGGCTCAGCATCCTTCTTGGACGCCTTCTTGTCGGCCTTGTCATCTACCTTTTCAGCCTTTTCTATCTTAGCTGATTTTTCTTCCTTTGCCTCAGAGCCGTCCATAGGAACCTCACCGCGCTTTTGAGCAGCACTTACATCAACATTACGAACAGCAGTTCTCAAAAATCTAATTTTTGTCTTGTCTCTGCTTGTTTCGATTGTGATAGTTTCTTCCTTGATGCTCACAATTTCACCAACAATACCACCGATAGTGGTAATTTCGTCTCCAACCTCAAGGTTGTTTCTCATTTCGTTAGCCTGTTGCTCTTGCTTCTTATTAGAACGATACATAAAGAAGAACACAACAACAAGAAGAACAATCATAATAATTGGCATAAAGCTTGTTGAGTCAGCAAATAATGCAATAATTGACATTTTATAATAACCTCCATATATAAATTATATCTAATTGTACCCTATTTTAAATGGATTTGCAAGGCTTTTTCTAAAAAAAGGTAAAAATAATTAAAATATTTTTTGTTAGGTGCTTTTTATTGAAAATAAGTAGGTTTTATGATAAAATAATGATATGAGATATATTATTAACGAAAAACAGGACAAAATAGTTTTGAAGGAGCTTTTAAAAAACGAGCTCGGTCTTTCGACAAGGCTTATAATATCTCTAAAGCAAAGAGAAAACGGCATTTTGGTGAATGGAAGGCACGAAAATGTACTTAAAACCTTGAATGCTGGAGATGTTGTAGAGCTTGATTTTGCCGATAAGGAAGAGGACACGAGCGAGTACCTTGAAAAAACAAATATTCCTATAAAAATCATATATGAGGACGAAAATTTTACAATTGTGAACAAGGATGCAAATATGCCAACGCATCAATCCTTGAAGCATTATACTGATACCCTTGCAAATGCGCTTGCGTATAGGTATCGTGAGCGTCCTTATGTGTTTAGGGCAATAAATAGGCTTGATAAGGATACAAGCGGAGTCGTTGTTACTGCTAACAATCGCTTTTTTGCAGATGTTCTTTCTCGCAAGCTTAAAAGTGGTGGGTTTCATAAGAAATATATTGCAATAGTTTCCGGAAGAATTGACATCGACGGGAAAATAGACGCACCGATAAAACGAGAAAAAGAAAGTATTATTACAAGAATTGTTTCTCCAGATGGTGATGCTGCAACCACTGAATATAAGCCACTTCTTGCGTGCGACGATATAAGTGTGCTTCTTGTTACGCCAATAACTGGTAGAACTCATCAAATAAGGGTTCATATGGCAAGCATCGGGCATCCTATAATAGGTGATGACCTTTACGGAAGCTCAAGCGAATATATTGACCGACAGGCATTACACGCCTATACATTAAAAATTGATGGAATAGGCGAATTCAAAGCTCCTATACCTGATGATATGATGGAACTGATAAGGAGATATTTTGAAAATGACGAGATTTCGTAAAATTAGAGAATATATACCGCTTAGAGCAATGATAATTTTTGCGATAACGATAGTAAGCCTTATCTTGTTCATTGTCGTTCGATGCTCCGTTGCCTTTGCGGATTTCTTTAATTACTATCTTACAATGCCTGTAAGAATGGTAATTTCGAGCATTACCTCTATAATTCCTATATCAATAGCAGAGCTACTCCTTATTACAATCCCAATATGGATAGGACTTTTGATATTTTTTGGAGTAAAGCAGGTAAATAAAGGCAAAAAGCAAGGAATACGATATTTATGCTATCTTCTTTGTGTGCTTTGCTTTGTTTTTATAACCTTTGTTTGGACCTATTCAAGTGGATATAATACGACCTCGATTGACAAAAAGCTTGGTCTTGACAGGGAAATTGTCAGTGCCAAGGAGCTTTATGATACAGCCCTTTGGTTAACAGATAATTTAAACGAATTAGCGCCGAGCATCATGTACGATGAAACGGGTGCCTCGGCTATGCCTTACTCGTATTCTAAAATGAGCTCTAAGCTCTGTGATGCATACAACGGATTTGTTGATAAATATGGAATATTACACACCTTTCGTAGCAAAATAAAGCCCATAATGCTAAGTGAGCCGATGACCTATACTCACATTTCGGGAATTTATTCCTTTATGACGGGCGAAAGCAATGTAAATGTAAATTATCCCGACTTTATCATCGCATCAAGCTCTGTTCACGAGCTCGCACACCAGCGCGGAATCGCAAGAGAGGAGGAGGCGAATTTTATTGCCTTTCTTGTGTGTATAGGCTCAAATGATAAATTTTTGCAATATAGTGGGTATCTTGATGTTTATCAAGAGGTTATGAGTGCGCTATATTCTGCCGATAAAAAGCTCTACAAGGATGCTTCTTCAAGGCTTTGCGAAAAGGCATATTATGATAGGGTAAGCTACTCTAAATTCTTTGAAAAATACAAAGATTCAAAGCCTGCACAAATATCTGGTAGCATAAATGATTCCTTTTTACAGGCGAACGGACAAACGGCAGGCGTTAAAAGCTACGGAATGGTTACAGATCTTGCAGTTGCATATTATAAATCTCTAAATAGCTAATAAACATTTTTACCCTGCGTGAATATAATGTAACAGACCTATTCACGCGAGGTAAAAATGGAAAAAATACTAATTGAGGGCGGTCATAGGCTAAATGGAGATATCGAAATTAGTGGTATGAAAAACTCCGCATTACCTATAATTTTTGCCTGCTTGCTTATAGAAGGAGAATGCATCCTTGAAAATATTCCAAGGGTCAGTGATGTACAAAATGCGCTTTCCATTTTGAAAACAATGGGGGCTGAGGCGGATTTCGTTGATTATCATACGGTAAAAATCAATACAAAATCGGCTGAAAACAATCTTGATTTTGAGTTGATATCAAAAATGCGTGCCTCATCATATCTTTTGTCATGCGCACTCGTGCGCTTTGGACGCGTAAATATGCCGTATCCTGGCGGGTGTAATTTTGGCTCTCGCCCCATAGAACAGCATCTAAAGGGCTTAAAATGCCTTGGTGCCCGAGGTGGTGAAAGTGACGGGTTTTTGACGCTAAAATGTAAAAATAATTTAAAAAGTAATAAAATATCTCTTGACAAAATTTCTGTAGGTGCTACAATAAATATGATAATGGCAGCTGTCCTGCTTGAAGGACAGAGCGTTATTGAAAATGTGGCAAGGGAGCCTCATGTCATTGATGTTATAAGATTTTTGAATGCTTGTGGGGCTGATATTTTGCACTTTGGCTCGTACATTAGGGTTAATGGCGTTAGAAAGTTAAAGGGTGTAAAATATCGCATCTATGCTGATATGATTGAAGCAGGCACATATATTGCTTGCGTTGGTGCGACTGGTGGAGCTCTATCATTAAAGGGCATTGAGTATGAGCATATAAGACCATTGAGACTTATCTTTGATGAAATGAATATAAAAATTTCATATAATAGTCGAGAAATATATGTTAGCTCAAATAATCCTAAGGGAACAAGCATGCAAACCGAGCCGTATCCTGGCTTCCCAACTGATTTGCATCCTCAGCTTTCTGCACTTGTGTGCTATTGCGAGGGGGGCGGAAGCATTACCGAAAATATTTTCGACGGTCGCTTTGCATATGTTGCACAGCTCGAGAAAATGGGTGCCAAAATAAAAAGGGTAGGAAATACTGTTTATATAAGCCAAACACGGCTCATCGGTGCGAGCACCGATGCTACAGACCTTCGTGCTGGTGCCGCTCTTGTAGTTGCAGGGCTTGGCGCTCAGGGAATAACAACTATAAATAACGTTAACTATATCGTAAGAGGCTATGAGGAGTTAACCTCAAAGCTCGCCTCTGTCGGTGGAAATATCAAATTAATACAAGGAGAATAAAAATGGAAGTAACAAAGCAAACACTAATCGGCGATGTTCTTGATTACGACATCGAAACAGCTCAATTTTTCTTGGAGATTGGAATGCATTGCCTTGGTTGCCCTCATTCCAGAGGTGAGGCTATTGAGGATGCTTGCGCAGTTCACGGAACAAATGCTGATGAGCTTGTAGCGAAGCTCAACGCGTTTCTTTCAAGCAAGAAATGAGACAATTAAAGCTAAGTAAACGACTGGGCACCGCTGCGCAATTTGTGCGTGACGGTGCTGTTGTCGCAGACGTAGGAACAGACCACGCATACATACCTATTTATTTGGTTCAATCGGGTAAGACAGCTCGTGCAATAGCTACTGATATAAACGAGGGACCGCTTGCTCGTGCTAATGATAATATCGCCTCGTATGGATTAGAAGATAAAATAATTACTTATATTGCAAATGGGCTAGATGGAATTGAAGCATATGCACCAGACGATGTTATTATTTGTGGAATGGGCGGAGAGCTGATAGCTGATATCATTGATAAATCCAATTATGTAAGAAGTAGTGATAAGAATTTAATCCTTCAGCCTATGACAACAGCCTTAGAGCTTCGTGAATATTTAAAAAATGGCTTTGAAATAACCGACGAGGCAGTTGTGTATGAGGATGGTAAATATTATCAAATAATATGCGCATGCTACGATGGACAAGCTCACGAATATTCAAAAATTGAGCTTGAGCTTGGCAAAATAAATATTAAGAAAAGAGAAGCCGTTTTCTTGAAAATGCTTGATTTTTGCATTGCAAAAAAGAAGAAAATAAGAGATGGACTTTTAAAGGGCGATTGCGATACGGCTGAAATAGAAAAGGAAATTGAAGAAATGGAGAAGCTAATATGACATTTCATGAGCTTTATATGGCGCTTGATGCGCGTTTCCCAAAATCACTTAGCTGTGAGTGGGATAACGACGGAATAATGTGTGCTGATGATTTAAGCAAGCCTGTAAAAAAGGTGTTGATTACGCTTTATGTTACAGATGAGGCTGTAAAATATGCTATAAAAAAAGGCTTTGATACAATCATTTCTCATCATCCCTTAGTTTTTAAAGCACAAAAATCCTTGTGCGAGCTTAATTTTGTTCAAAAAAAGCTTATCTCTCTTATAAAAGAGGATATTAGAGCAATGTCCTTTCATACTCGTCTTGATGCAGGAAATGGAGGAGTTAATGACACCCTTGCAAGCGAGCTTGGCTTTGTTAGCATCGAGCCGGATCCTGCTGACCCTATAGGAAGAGTTTGCGAGCTTGGCGAGGAAATGTCCCCCTCCGCCTTTGCTAAAAAGGTAAAAAAGACCATTTCGGCTCCGTTCGTTAAATATGCAGGAAGCAGAAATGTAAAAAAGGTATATATCGTTGGCGGGGATGGCAAGGATTTAATCGCTAATGCAATTGAGTGTGGAGCTGATACTCTCCTTACAGGAGATGCAAGCTATAATGCTGTTCTTGATGCGGATGAAATGGGCTTGAATGTTATCGAGGCAGGCCACTATTATACAGAATATTTAGTTTGTGAGACTATAGAAAATCTTGTGAAAATTTTTGATGATAAAATAAAAACCGAGATTTTTACATCAAACAAAATAGAGGTTATTTAATCAATTTTAAATAAAATTACACACAAAAGCGGTCGTGGAAAAGCGACCGCTTTTTCGTGTCTCTCTTTTATTAAAAGAGCTTTAGCGGTTTATAAAATTTTAGAATTTAAAAAATCTTAATATCAAAAACAGAGAAGAAAAATTCTCAAATTTGAAAATTTTAATATTTTTGAATTCAAAAATTGCCGAATTTGAAATTTTTTAAATTTTTAATGTAAAAAATTCTAATAAGTGTTGACAATTGTCGAATTATGTTGTAAAATATATTTGTAAATAAATATTGACGGAGGAAAACAATGGCACACAAGATTTGCTTCATTAACCAAAAGGGTGGCGTTGGCAAAACCACCACAACAATGCAGACCGCTGCATACCTTACTACCAAAAAGGGCAAAAAGGTACTTATGATTGATATGGACCCCCAAGGCAACCTTACAACATGCGTTGGAGTTGATACTGAGGGCGAAAATACAGTTTCCGAGCTTCTTCTTAACGAGGCGAAGTTTGAGGATACAATAAAGACAACTCCTTATGGAGACATTATTCCAAGCGATTCCGCTCTCGGCTATAGAGAAATGGAAATAAGCGGTAAGGTTGGTCGTGAGCTTCTTTTGTTCCAAGCGCTCAAGGATAAGCTTGGCGCATATGATTATGTTCTAATCGACTGCCCACCTGCAATCAATACCTTTACATATAATGTATTTATGGTGGCTGATAGTGTTGTAGTCGTTTCGGAGGTGGGTCTTTTCTCCGCAAGAGGCTGTGGAAAGATGATTGATACAGTAAGACAGGCTGTTGGAGTTTACGACAGAGATATTCACATCGCAGGTATTCTTTTCACAAAGAACAACCACACAAAGCTCGCACGCGAAATTCGCGAGCAGGTTGAGCTTGTAAGTAATGAATATGGCGTAAAGGTATTTGAAACCTTGATAGGCACATTCCCAGCACCCGTTGGAGAGAGCCAAGCACTTTGCAAGAGCTTGTTTGATTATGCACCTAAGCATAAGGTAACCGCGCAATACGCAGCGGCTATAGAAGAAATTATTGAAGCAGTAGCTGAGGAGGAATAATAATGGCTAAGAAGAATTATGGTATCGCAGACGCAATGAGATCCGAGGTTAAAACAGAGGAGCCAGTTAGAGTAGAGAGTGCTCCTGCATCAATCCCTGCACCACAAAAGGAAGCGAAGAAGCGCGGAAGACCGAGAAAGGTTGAAAAGGAAGAGCGCGTTGCATTTGTTAGAACATCTATCAGCGCATCACTTAAGAAGAAGCTTCAAATTGTTTGCATTAGCAAGGGCATAAGCGAGGATGCATATGCATACGACCTTCTTGAAAGAGCTATCAATCGTGATTACGAAAAGGCTCTTGCATCTGTAACTGAATAATCAAAAAGCAAGCAGAAAACTGCTTGCTTTTTAAATTGCATACATATTTAAATCCCACGCGGGAATATAAGGTAATCTCCTTAAGAATAGCTTGTACTCAGGATTTATTTCCTTGACGAGTATGGGAAGCTCATATAAATCCTCGCTTCGGTGATACATAGAAACAAGAAGCTCACATTTTGAATGCTTAATCAGCTCAAATGAGCCGAGAATAGCTTTGTATTCGGCACCCTCAACATCGTATTTTATAAAATCAACGCTTGAAAGCACACTATCTGCTCGCCTTGCATCAATGGTAACGAGCTTTGTTTGGTGAGAGGCAGTTCCCGCACCTGATGAGTTTCTGTTGCCAGAAGCGGAGAATTCAAGGCTTGTGTTCTCGTCCCAAGACGCATAATTATATGCAAAAGCCTTTATATTATCAAGCCCTTCAATATAAGCATTTAGCTTTTTAAAGTTACGAAAATCGGGCTCAAACGCGTGAATTTCTTCTAAATTTGGGCAAATACTTATGTATTTTTTTACTGTATCTCCGTTGTAAGCTCCTAAATCGAGGATTTTTTTGAAACGATTTAGACTTAAAAGCTCATTTGCTTCTTCCTCTGTACATTCGGTTAACCGCAAATACTTGATTTTCCCAGTTAGCTTGAATCTAATAACATCATCGAAAATTTTCTTTGAGTGCTCATCGTCAAAATGCTCTCTTGCATGCTCGAGCTCGCTTAAGTGTGCCTCGAAAAAAGCATTGTTAAAAAGCTCACCCTGACAAACGGGAACGTCAGGCGCATAAAGCTCGTGAGCCTTGTCAAGCTCGTAAATTCTTTGCATAACATCATCAAGATGCGTGCCAAATGATAAAAGGATTATAAAATCCTCGTATTTTTCACGCGCTTGAGAATAGGAGAGCACAACCTTGCCTCTAAACGAGTGACCTCGAACGAAGCCATCGCTTGCAAAAACATCTGCATATTCAATGCCATATTGCTCTAAAACAGCTATGATTTTGTCCGCACCATTACCCATGCCATAAATCAGTATAGGCTTTTTTGCTTCCTTTAAATAATCCCAAAGGTCGCAACAGAAGGTGTCAAAAATATGATTTTTGAAATTATTCATTATGTATCCTTGAATTTTTTTATAAAATATGATAGAATTAAGTATATTATATATCAAAATAATATTTAATTCAAGGAGAAAAAATATGGATTGCATTTTTTGTAAAATAATAAACGGAGAAATCCCATCAAATAAGCTTTATGAGGATGAAAAAATCATCGCGTTTCACGATATAAATCCTGAGGCGAAGGTTCATTTTTTGGTGGTCCCAAAGGAGCATATTTGCTGTGCCGACAAGATTGATAGCACCAATAGCCAAATTATTGCTCATATTTTTGAGCTTATTCCAGCCCTTGCTAAAAAGGCGGGTCTTGAGAATGGTTATAGAATTATAAATAACTGTGGTGAAGATGCTTGTCAAAGCGTGCCTCATATTCACTTCCATATCATCGGTGGAGAAAAGCTTCCTGAGCATATTAAGTAATTTTTGAATTTTTAAAATCTAAAATTCTAAAAATGATTTTTTTGAAAATTTTCAAGATTTTTTGAATTGTTGAATTTTAAAAATATGGAAATTGTAAATTCTAAAAACATAAAATCATTAAAATGTTAAAATCCCCTTTGTTTAAAGGGGATTTTCTTGTGATTTGATTGATTTAATTGCGTTATATTTATGAAAATATTTTTGAAAAAACTGTGTTTATTTTTTACATCTGTTTTCTAATTTGCTCAAGCGCACCCTTTTCAAGCCGAGAAACCTGAGCTTGAGAAATTCCAATTTCCTCAGCGATTTCGCTTTGCGTTTTTCCACCGTACAAGCGCATAGTTATAATTCTTTTTTCTCGCTGATTTAATCCCTTTATAGCCTCCTTAAGTGCAATGTCCTCAATCCAAATTTCCTCGTCGCTTGAGGTGTCACGAAGCTGATCCATAATAAAAATCGAATCGCCCGAATCATTATAAACTGGCTCAAAAAGAGAAATCGGCTCGCTTATTGCTTCCATAGCACAGACTACATCCTTTTTGTTCTGTCCAAGCTTTTCGGCAATCATTTCAATAGTAGGCTCACGAGAAAGACTTTTTGTAAGCTCTTCCTTCATTTGTAAAGCCTTATATGCTAAATCTCTTACCGAGCGACTTACTCGAATTGAGCTGTTGTCTCTTAAATATCTGCGAATTTCACCAATAATCATAGGAACTGCATAGGTGGAGAAGCGGACATCAAGCTCAATATTAAAATTGTCAATAGCCTTTATAAGTCCAATGCAACCGACCTGAAACAAATCATCCATATTTTCATTTCTTGACGAAAATCTTTGAACAATTGATAAAACAAGCCTTAAATTTCCGCTAATCATTTCATCGCGCGCAAGCGTATCACCGCCTCTTGCGCGCGTTAATAGCGATATTTTCTCATCATTTGAAAGCGTTTTTAAGCTTGCGGTGTTCACACCGCATATTTCAACCTTATTATAATACATTTTAACCCCCTATTTTATCTAATTATTGACTAATCAGGGGGCTTTTTATGCTTCCAAAAAAATGAAAAGCAAATCCCACTTGGGAATTTGCTTTTCAAATTGCTATTTAAGCATATCAGGCATTGCCGAAATCATATTTTCAATAAAAATTCCGTAGCCCTCAGTAGGACTGTTTATAAGAACATGAGTAACCGCACCTATAATTCTTCCATCTTGTATAATAGGAGAGCCACTCATTCCTTGAACAATTCCACCTGTTTTTAAAAGTAGTCGAGGGTCTGTTACCTTAACTCGAAAATTTTTTATGCTTGATGAGGTTAAATCAATATCACTTATTGAAATTTTGTATTTTTGAGGTCCATTGTCGTCAAGAGTGCACCAAATATAAGCCTCGCCCTCTTTTATTTCCTCCTTAGGGCAAAGATGAAGCTTGCCCTCGGGACAACTGATGGTGTTAAGAGCAATCGTTCCAAAAACACCGCTTGATGAGTTCCTTAAAAGAGAACCGATTTTCTTTGCATTAAGCATTCCTCTAAGCTCACCAGCAGTTCCTACCTGACCCTTGATAACACCGTTTATAGACGCACTCATTACAATGCCCTTTGAAAGAGAAACCAATCTTCCCGAGGTAGAGTCGCAAATACCATGCCCAAGTCCGCCAAAAGCCCCTGTTACAGGATTTATAAAGGTTATAGTGCCTATGCCAGAGGTCGAATCCTTGACGAAAATTCCCGTCTTGTAGCTTTGCTCCTCGCTTGAAAAAACAGGCTTGAAGGTAAAGCTAAGCGTTTCTCGCCCTCTTTCGACAGTTAAAGTGACACAATCACCACCGCGAGAGGAAACTAAAGAGGCAAAATCATCGATTGAATTGACAGGTGTACCATTTACCTCAGTAATTAAATCTCCTATGCGAATTCCTGCCTTGAATGCGACAGAGGCATTTTCACCCTGAGTAGAGGAGAAGCCGACAACAGTAAGACCTCGTGAAATTATCTTTACACCAAACGGCATTCCGCCTGGATAAAGCTCAATTTTTGAAATATCAGTGATTTTATCGCTTTGCACCTGCGAAACGAAGGAGTCGAGCGCGTTTGCCTTACCACGACTCGCCCAAGCATCCGTATAACCTACGGCAAGAGAAGGAATACTAAGCGCAAAAATCAACACAATAGCTAACAAAAATCGAGCAATAATTTTCGTAGCCTTCATTTAAATTTAATGTCCTTTCATATTTGTTATATTTAATTTGTGTAGATAAATGCTTTTTATGTCTAACAAAATTATAAGAAAAGTATATTAACTTCCAAGAAAAGCAGAAAAAATCATAACATACTTGACTTTTCCAAGCAAAAAGCCTATAATTTAATTAGTAAACTAACTAAACGAGGTGCAAAATGAAGGTTGATGAGCTTGAATATTTGCGAAAAAATCAAAAAAGAACTACGATGGTAATAGCTAATCAGCTGTCAAAAGCATTCGAGGATTCTATGAATAAAATGGTAGAAAGCCCGATATTAAAGGAAAAAACTGCAAGAACTGCATTGATTTATCTATCATATAAAAACGGAGTAACTCAGCAGGAGCTTGTAAGAGTAACACAAATGAAGGGCTCAACCGTTAGCATTGCAATTTCAAACCTTGAAAAGCAGGGCTATGTCACAAAAGAAGCAAACGAATATGATATGCGCTCTGTAAAAATCTATATCACAAGCGAGGGAAGACGCCTTGCAACACAAATCGAAGCGGTTTTAAAGGATTTTGAAAAAAA
>JAFTIV010000134.1 GCA_017456685.1 Clostridia bacterium
ATGTTGGCTGGGCTAAGCGCGAATCATATCGTGAATTCATAGACAGAATTGAGCCGACGGTTGACAATTTGCTTGAGAGTGACACCTCATTTTACAGATTTGAAAAGGCTTTATTTAGAAAGCCAAACGAAAACTTTGCGCTTGATATAAGAGGTCTTAGCTCCTCCACCTCCACCTTTAACCGTGGTGTTGTGGAGCTTATGAAGAAATTTGGCTTCTCTGCAAGGTCGCACTGGAATAAAGATATTGAGGGCAACGAGGTTGTTGACTCGATATTTGGCGTAAGGTATGTAATTAGTGACGAGAGTGTTCCTGTTTCTAACCTTTATGTGCCTGTAGAGGGTGGAACAAACGGGCTTACAATTTATAAAAACCCATATGCTCTATCTATCGCTTATTGTGTAAGTGCAGGAATGAAGGATTTCGATTTGGAAAGCAGTCGTGCTAATCGTCCTTATGATTTTATGGAATATCTTTGCTCAACTATGACTGACTCGCAAATAGCTTCTCTTTTTGACACCTGCTTCTATGCTTGCACAGAAAGAGAAAACTGCACAAAGAGCTCAAGCGTGTTCACTCGAATAGACGGAGGCGAAAGCGCTTCATTTACCTATACTGTAACTGCTTATAACGATGGTAGCATTTATATGCTTATGAACCCCACAGGAAGTCAAAATGAGGCAACCTATTATGTAAATGGGGTTGAAGCGGGCAAGCTTTTCAGCGAGGAAAACAAAAGAATTCACAATCTTGGCACCTTTAAGGCAGGTGAAAAGGTTGAGCTTAAGGTTGTTTTCAACACTGACAAGGTTTCCTTGAATGTTGCTAATCAAATGTTTGCTCAGCTTAATAAAAGCGCTTTTGAAGGTGTTATTGATGAGCTTGATGACGGACAATTTATAATTGAGGATTATAACGATACTCGCTTTGAGGGCAAAATTGTTGCCGAGGAAAACGAGATTGTTATGACTACTATTCCATACGACAAGTATTGGCAGGTTTATGTTGATGGCGAGAGGGTTGAGACCTATAAGGTTGCAAATGCGCTTCTTGCGTTTGATATAGGAGAGGGCGAGCACACACTCGAGCTTAAGTACCGCTCTACTCCATTCATTGCGGGGCTTATTATAAGTCTTTGCGGTCTTGCGCTATTTGTTGTAATGTGTGTATTTGAGAAAAAATACAGAGCGCTTGCTAAGCTTGATGCTCCAGTGCTCTTTGATACAAGCAAAATAAAGGTTATTGAGCCTATTGAGCTTGTTTGTAAAACTAAGGAAAAGGACGACGATATATGATTTACCATGTTGACGGAACGCTCGACTACTGCGAGGTAGGCGGATGCGTTATTGACTGCTGTGGTGTTGGCTACTGGCTCTCTGTAAGCGACAACACCTATAGTGAGATTTGTCCTCACATTGGCGAGAGGGTTAAGCTTTTTACCTATCTTCAGGTGCGTGAGGACGGAGTTGAGCTTTTTGGCTTTAAAAATGCCGATGAGCTTGGCGCTTTTAAGCTTTTGATTACAGTTTCAGGTGTTGGTCCTAAGGCTGGAATGGCTATTTTGTCTATGTTTACACCTGACAGGCTTTATAATGCGATTTGTAGCGAGGACACAAAGGCGATTTCGCGCGCTAACGGAATTGGCGCAAAAACCGCGGCAAGAGTTGTGCTTGAGCTTCGCGATAAGGTTTCAAAGATGTACTTTGGTGGCTCTGTTCCTGCTCAATCAAGCCTTGGCGGTGCTACTGCTACTATTGTTAAGGGCAAGGGAAATCTTGGCGAGGCGCTTGATGCGCTTATTGTGCTTGGCTATGGAAGAAGCGAGGCTCAAAGGGCGCTTGCTGGCATTGACCCGACGCTTGATGTCGAAAAAATCATTCCGCTTGCCTTGGCTAAGCTTATTTGAGGTGTGAAATATGATTGATGAAGTAGAATTTGACTATGAAAACCGAATGGTTTCAACTGGCGCGATTGGCGAGGATGTGGAAACCGAGATTAGCCTTAGGCCAAAGGCATTTGATGAATATATAGGTCAGGAAAAGGTAAAGGACCTTTTGAAGGTTTATATTGATGCGGCTAAGGGTAGAGGCGATGCGCTCGACCATGTGCTTCTCTATGGTCCTCCAGGTCTTGGTAAAACTACTCTTTCCGGTATTATTGCAACGGAAATGGGTGTTAATTTTCGTGTAACCTCAGGCCCTGTAATTGAAAAGCAGGGAGATTTAGCGGCTATTCTTACCAACCTTGCGCCAGGTGATGTGCTTTTTATTGACGAGATACATCGTCTTTCAAGAAACATTGAGGAAATTCTCTACCCTGCAATGGAGGACTATGTTCTTGATATGATTATAGGTAATGGACCTGCGGCTCGAAGCATTCGTGTTCCTCTAACAAGATTTACTCTTGTTGGTGCTACAACTCGTGCAGGACAGCTGACTCCTCCTCTTCGCGACCGCGTTGGTGTGCTTTTAAAGCTTGAGCTTTACACACACGAGGAGCTTGCAACTATTGTTAAAAGAAGTGCGGATTTGCTCGGTGTTGCGATTACCGAGGAGGGCGCCTTTGAGATTGCCTCTCGCTCTCGTGGAACACCTCGTATTGCAAATAGACTTCTTAAGCGTGTGCGTGACTATGCGCAGGTTAAGGGAAATGGCGAAATTACGCTTGAAATGGCAAAGCTTTCGCTTAGCGCGTTTGAAATTGATGAGCTTGGTCTTGACAACACAGACAGGCGTATGCTTGAAACTATTATTAAATTTTATGATGGTGGTCCTGTTGGACTTGAAACGCTTAGCGCTACCATCGGCGAGGAAAGCGTTACTATTGAGGATGTTTACGAGCCTTATCTTATGCAAATAGGCTTTCTCAGCAGAACTCCAAGAGGAAGATGCGTTACCCGCTTAGCCTACGAGCATCTTGACATTCCATATACCAAGGTAGGCTCAACTATTCCCATTGATATTAAAGGAGATAAGAAATGAACGACATTAAAGTGACATTATGTGATTACAAGAATATTAAAATTGAGCTTGACTCCCCTGCTCCATCGGTTACCGTTGACGAGGTAGAGGCACAAAAGAGATATATTGCTGATGAATTTGCTGAAATTGCATCAGTTGATGGTCCCTTGGAGAACGGACACACAAGCATTATTGACTTTGTCGGCTCTGTTGACGGAGTTGAGTTTGAGGGTGGCTCTGCTCAAAATTACGAGCTTATTATAGGCTCTGGTATGTTTATTCCAGGCTTTGAGGCTCAAATGGTTGGTATGGCAAAGGGCGAGACAAGAATAGTTAAGGTTCGCTTTCCTGACAACTATACTCCTGAGCTTAGCGGTAAGGAAGCTGAGTTTAAGGTTACCTTGCACGAGATTAAGGTAAAGCGTGCTAATGGAATTGACGAGGGCGTTCTCAAAAGATTTACAGAGGCTAATAAAATTCAAGGCGTTGAAACGGTTGAACAGCTTGACAAGTTCCTTATGAATGCTATTTACAGAAGCAAGTCAAACGAGGTTGAAAAGGAAATTTCTTCTAAGCTTGAAAAATTCCTAATTGATGGCTGTTCTGTTGAAATTCCAGAGGAGCTTATAAGAGCACAGGTTGAAAGCCAAATTGCATCGCTTGAGAGCTATGCCAAATCAAACGGAATGGACCTTGCTTCTATGCTCTCAATGATGGGAGAAAACGAGGCGCAATTCAAGACAACCGTTGAATCAATGGTCAAGAATGGTCTTTCTACAAATGCTATTTTTGATGAAATTGCAAAGGCAGAAAATATAATTGTAGATGAAAATGAAATTGATGAGTTTTATGAAATGAATGCAAAGGCGAACAATACTCCTGTTGAGCTTTTGAAGCAACAATACCCAACAGAAGCCATCAAATCTCAGCTCATCGGCTATAAGGTTTCTGCATTTTTAAGAGGACTTGCTACAATTTCTCATAAGTAAAATAAAAACTCGGCTCATATGCGTGATACTCTTGACGGAGTATCACGCATAACTCTATTCGCCTGCGGCGAGTTCTATTGCTACGCAGTTATATTCGGCTTACGCCGAGTGATATTCGCTACGCGAGCTTTTAGGCGAATAGAATATCACTGCGAGGCGAAGCCTTGCAATATCACTTCCCGTCAGGGAAATATCACTCTTCGCGTCAGC
>JAFTIV010000135.1 GCA_017456685.1 Clostridia bacterium
GCTGACGCGAAGAGTGATATTTCCCTGACGGGAAGTGATATTGCAAGGCTTCGCCTCGCAGTGATATTCTATTCGCCTAAAAGCTCGCGTAGCGAATATCACTCGGCGTAAGCCGAATATAACTGCGTAGCAATAGAACTCACCGCAGGCGAATAGAGTTATGCGTGATACTCCGTTAAGAGTATCACGCATGATGTGACAGCCTTTTTTTATTTTCTATGCTTGATAAATCCAAGCGCCTTGGAAATTTCCATTATAATAGTTGGAATACAGATAAGTCCTAAGCCGATTAGGTACTTATACCAAGGCAGATATGCAAGTGCAAATGCGCCTTGAACACCTGGGGTAAATAGCACGAGCGCCATAAGAACCAAGGACAAGAGTGATGCCTTGTTGAGCGTTTTGTTTGTGAATGGACCTATCTTGAATAGCGAGTGCTCGCTCCTCATATTATACGCCTGAGCGATTTGAGAAAGCGCGAGAACCATAAACGCAAGGGTCCTACCCTGTGTGAGCGCTATGCTTCCGTCAACGACTGTGAAGCCACCGTTACCGACAAAGAACGCGATAAGCGACAAAATTCCAAACATAAAGCCCTGAAGCACTATTCTTACACCATAGCCGTGGGCGAACAAGCCCTCCTGCTTTGGTCTTGGCTTTTGGGTCATTATATCCTTCTCTACGGGCTCCATACCAAGTGCGATTGCGGGCAGGGAGTCTGTAATTAGGTTAATCCAAAGAAGCTGCATTGAAAGAAGCGGAGACACCTGACAAAGAAGCATTGCGATAAATACGGTGATAACCTCACCGATATTTGTTCCAAGAAGGAAGCCGACAACCTTTTTAATGTTGGCGTAAATTCCTCTGCCCTCCTTGACGGCATCTACGATTGTTGCAAAGTTATCATCGGCAAGAGTCATATCTGCCGCACCCTTGGCTACATCTGTGCCTGTAATTCCCATTGCACAGCCGATGTCAGCCGCCTTAAGGGCTGGGGCATCATTTACACCATCGCCCGTCATTGCGACAACCTGACCCTTTCTTTGCCAAGCCTTAACTATTCTAATCTTATTTTCAGGCGATACGCGTGCGTAAACCGAGATTTGCTCGACAACTCCGTCAAGCTCATCCTCGCTTAGTGCATCAAGCTCCGCGCCTGTTATTGCCCTTTGTCCAACACTTAGAATTCCAAGCTCCTTAGCGATTGCTGATGCGGTAACAACATGGTCACCTGTAATCATAATCGGGCGAATTCCAGCCAAGAGGCAGGTTTTAACCGCCTCCTTCGCCTCGGGACGAGGTGGGTCAATCATACCGACAAGTCCCATAAGGGTAAGCTCATTTTCAAGTGTTTCGCTTGAAATTTCCTCTGGGAGAGTGTCGATTATTTTATAGCCGATTGCAAGAACGCGAAGCGCGCCTGCGCTCATTTCATCGTTTATTTCTCTTGCCCTTTCAAGGTCTCCTGCTATACAGCGTGCACACATAACATCAAATGCGCCCTTTACGATAACAACAAGTCTGCCGTCTATCTTATTTACGCTTGTCATAAGCTTTCTGTCGGAGTCAAAGGGTAATGCGCACACGCGCTCAAAGCTTTCGTTAAGCTCCGCCTGCAAAATTCCGTTTTTGTAGGCTCCGTAAATTATTGCGGTTTCCGTTGGGTCACCAAGATGGGTAACATTTGCGCCATCTACGCTAATTGCGCCATCACAGCAAAGCGTTCCGTAGGTAAGAAGCTCTCTTACCGCCTCTGTGTTTGACTCGCTTATTTCCTCGGTCACATTGTCCTTATCGACATATGCGCGCACAAGGGTCATTCTATTTTGAGTAAGCGTTCCTGTTTTGTCCGAGCAAATTATTGATGCTCCGCCAAGGGTTTCAACCGCTGGCAGGCGACGAATAATCGCATTCTTTTTTGCAAGGCGGGTAACTCCTATTGAAAGAACTATCGTTACAATAGCGGGCAAGCCCTCGGGAATTGCAGATACGGCAAGCGATATTGCGGTCATAAACAAATTCATTATATCGTTTCCGTTTATTAAGCCAACAACGAATATTATCGCGCATACACCGATTGCTAAGAAGCCAAGGTATTTGCCAAGCTGTGCAAGCTTTTGCTGAAGTGGGGTTTGAGCATCCTTTTCGCCTTGAAGAAGGCTTGCAATTTTTCCCATTTCGGTGCTCATTCCCGTTGCGGTTACCACCGCAGTTGCCGTTCCGTAGGTTACAGAACAGCCCGAGTAGATCATATTTGACCTATCGCCAATAGGTGCCTTGTCAGCAATTTTCGCGTCCGCGTCCTTTTCGCTCGGCACACTCTCACCTGTGAGTGCGCTCTCCTCGCTCTTTAGGCTTGCGCTCCTTATAAGACGCGCATCAGCAGGAATGAAGTCTCCTGCCTCAAGACGAATTATATCACCGACAACAAGCTGAGAGGACTCTATTATCTGCTCCACTCCATCGCGAATAACGCGCGATTTTGGGGCGGACATATTTTGTAATGCCTCAAGCGCCTTTTCTGCCTTATTCTCTTGAATAACGCCCATTACTGCGTTTATTACAACTATCAAAAGAATGAGAATCGGCTCAAAGAATTCACCGTGTCCCTCTATACAAGCCATAACAAACGAAATCACGGCTGCGACAAGCAGAATGATAATCATCGCGTCCTTGAACTGTTCAAAAAAGCGCCTTGCCATTGACTTTGGCTTTTTTCTCGCAAGCTCATTTGCGCCGTTTTTTGCAAGTCGCGTGCTCGCCTCGTCGGCGCTAAGACCGCGCTCTGCATTTGTTCCAAGGTCTAAAATAACCTCGTCAACGGTTTTTTGATAAAGCTCCATTTTTACTCCTTTTGGGTTTTCTCTGTAAATAAAAAAGACAAGACCAGAGCACCCCTTTGTGTACTTAAGTCTTGCCAATTACTTGCAAGCCAGATTAGATGCCTAATCGTGATGACGACCTGCAATCGCGTGAGCGAAGGCTACTCCCTTATAAAAAGATTATACACCTTTTAAAATTTTATGTCAATATTTTTCGCTCATTTTTAAATATTTAATCAATTTACTTTATTATAGATAGAATTATTATTCTGCCAGCAATCCAAATTGCAAAAGCGAGGATTACCTGTAGCCACCAATATAGCTTTGATTTGTTTGTTATGAAATTATAGACCTGATAGTTTTTATTAAGTGGGCGAAGCGCAGAAATCAAGCAACAAGGCAAGCCCGCGATTAGCCAAAGCCCAGGAAAGTCCATCGGCAAAAGCGAAAATGCAAGATAAACATAATAAAACGGCAAATTCGCTATCATAACATGGAAAAGGGGCTTATCCTTTTTTGTTATCTCGCAATCGCAGTCAAGAAGGACTCTTTCTCTTAGCTTTTCAAGCCTTCGCGCGCTTTTAATGGAGATAAGCATTGTGACTACATACCCAGCTATCAAGCACGCAAAAACTATTGCAATAACCGCACCCGAGGCAATTATTCCGCCAAATAGCATAAATAGATATAATATTAAGCCTATGTAGATAAGCTTTTTAAGTATAGCTTTAATCATATCATTCTCTTTCGCGTTTTTCTTGTTCTTCCTTTTCTGCCATTTCTGCCTTTATTCTATTCTTTACATTCTTACCATAGCGCAGACGGAAATAAAATATACCTACTATAACTACCGCTGAGACCAATATCCAAGGAACAATGAGCTTTACCTTGTCCTCGAAAAAGAACATAAAAGGAATTAAAAGCGGAATAGTACCATAGGATATTGCGGCAATACATTTGTTCAGCCTGTCAATCTCGTCGGGCGAGAGGTCGGCAGTTCCAACATTTGTCTCAATTCCATTTTCAGTAGCCGTCTTAAAATGCCAAGTCCAAAACGCCAACAGAGCCATTGCTATAATGGCGGTTGAGGACGCGCCCGAAATAATCAAATGCTTGCGAAAAACAAATATTGCCACTACATTTAAAATAATGCAAGCAAGCATATAAATCGTTTTTTTCATAAAGCCTCCTTAATCAATTGTTTCCTTTATATTATTTTACCATATATATAGCCTTTTTGTAAAATAAATTAAAAAAGCATACAATAAAACTGAGCAAATAACGGTTAAATAAGGTGTTTTTAAACTTTTTGAAAAAAATTGAAAAAATTTTAAAAAAGGTGTTGACAAACAATTTTTACTGTGATATAATCATAACCGTCGCACAGGACAGAATTAAATGGAAGCATAGCTCAGTTGGGAGAGCATCTGCCTTACAAGCAGAGGGTCATAGGTTCGAGCCCTATTGTTTCCACCAA
>JAFTIV010000136.1 GCA_017456685.1 Clostridia bacterium
CTTGTCCACTCGCTTGAATAATTATTTTTGGTCTGCATTACCTTGTCGCCAACCCTCAGTATTTTACTAATAGAAACTTCCTTTTCGGGCTTTGAGGGGCTTGATTGATTCAATTGCTCCTGAAGTGTAAGATTTAAAAGTCGAGTTCCATTAGGTCCCATTTTAGTCGGGGTAATAACTTGAATATCTCTAAGTGGGTCAACACCGTATTTTTTAGGCAATCTTGTCAAGCATAAATTTGCGATATATGCAGGAATTTTCTCCTCGTCATCAATTGGAATAAAGAAAAAATCATCGTATTTTTTGCTTAAATCAGGCACTCTACCATTGTTTATTTCGTGGGCATTCATTACTATTCCGCTTTGCTCAGCCTGACGAAATATTTCATTAAGCTCAACCACTGGAAAGCATTGAGAAAAGATAACATCGTTCAAAACATCGCCCTCGCCAACTGAGGGGAGCTGATTTATATCTCCAATAAGAACAAGCCTTGAGCCGGGCTTCATAGCTCTTAAAAGCGCTTCTGTAAGATGAATATCAAGCATTGAGCTTTCGTCAACAATAACAACATCCTTCTCCAAAAGATTTTTTTCGTTTCTTTCGAAGATAGGACCATACTCAAGCTCTCCGCCACCCGTAGCATCAAGAAGCTTATGCACAGTTAGGGCCTCGTGCGAGGTCGCCTCACTCATTCTTTGCGATGCTCTACCAGTCGGTGCGCACAAGCCACACCTTAAGCCTATTTGATCAAATATTTGAATAAGCGCCTTAACAATCGTTGTTTTTCCAGTTCCTGGGCCACCTGTGATGATTGTAACGCCATTCATAAGCGATGCCTCTATTGCTCTTTTTTGCATCTTGGCATAGCTTATTCCGTTGCGCCTTTCAATTTCATCAATAAAAGCATTTGCGTTTCTGTAGTCCACCGAAATCACATTGTTTTTAAGAAACAATAGCTTCTTTGAAATATATTCCTCGGCAAGATAATTTTCGCTAAGATAAATATGAATTTCATCGTGAAAATAAACAACCTTTATCTTGTCCTCAAATGCGAGCGTATCAACATAAGAAGCAATTTTTTCCTCAACAACAGAAATAAGCCTCGAGGTTGCTTCAATTAGAGTATTTTTTAAGACATATGTATGACCATCTCGTGATGCAAAAATCCTCAAAACATAAATTATTGCACTTTTTATTCTATCCTCGCCCTCGGGGCTCAAGCCGTTAGAAAGAGCCATTTCATCAGCCATTTTAAAGCTTATTCCGTGTATGCTTTCACACAAAACATAGGGGTTATCTCTAATGATGTTAACTGCCCTTGCGCCAAGAGCCTTGTAAATTTTCATAGCCATATTAGGCGAAAATCTATCCTTGCAATAAAGCGCAATCTCACGAACTGCAGATTTTTCGTTAAAATCCTTGCTCATTTCATTAGCCTTAGAGGCAGAAATACCCTTTATTTCCGCAAGCCACGACGGATGATTAGCGATAACCTCAAAGGAGTCCTCGCCATATTTTTCTACTATTTTTTGTGCAATTTTGGGTCCAATTCCCCTGATTGCTCCCGAGGATAAATACCTAAGAATATCATTTTTTGAGGTGGGGAGTATTTTTTCAAAGCGCTCTACCGAAAACTGTCTTCCGTATTGCTTGTGCTTTGCCCATTTTCCGTATAGCTCTACTCGCTCGCCAATACCGATAAATGGCATATTGCCAGTAGCGGTAAAAAGCTCGCCATCGTCGTTTTCAATATCGCAAACACTATATCCATTTTCTTCGTTTTGATAAAGAATATTGTCAACTCTTCCGCTTAGCTTAATAAGCTCATTTATAGAGTCCATTTTTCTCCCCCTTTCTTGCGTTATAATAGTATTTTATCATATTTATGATAACAATGCAAGCAAAAAGACCGCAATTTTTAAGTTGCGGTCTTTATTTTTTTAAAGTAATTCCTTTTTAATTTTATCAGCAAGATCGGTCTTTTCCCAAGGAATGTCAAGGTCCTCTCTACCAACGTGTCCATATGCTGCAATTTGACGATAAATAGGACGACGAAGGTCGAATTTTTTAATTATTGCAGATGGTCTTAAATCAACATTTGCATTAACAAATTCAATGATTTTTTCCTCGGCAACCTTAGCTGTACCAAAGGTATCAACTAAAACAGAAACCGGCTTTGCAACGCCAATAGCATACGCGATTTGTACCTCGCACTTATCAGCAACGCCCGATGCAACAATGTTCTTTGCAACATATCTTGCAGCATAAGAAGCGCTTCTGTCAACCTTTGTTGGGTCCTTACCAGAGAATGCTCCGCCACCGTGACGAGAATAGCCACCATATGTATCAACAATAATCTTGCGTCCTGTAAGACCTGCATCGCCATTTGGACCGCCAATAACAAATCTTCCTGTTGGATTTACAAAAATTTTTGTCTTTTCGTCAATCATATCTGCAGGAATTATAGGCAAAATAACCTCTTTTATAATGTCCTTTCTAATGTTTTCGAGTGTAACATCAGGACAATGCTGAGATGAAACGACGATTGTATCTACTCTAACTGGCTTGTCATCCTCGTATTCAACGGTTACTTGGGTCTTTCCGTCGGGTCTAAGGTATGAAAGCACGCCGTCCTTTCTTACTCTTGAAAGGCGCATAGCAAGCTTGTGAGCAAGAGAGATAGGAAGTGGCATAAGCTCAGGAGTTTCGTTGCAAGCATAGCCAAACATAAGTCCTTGGTCGCCTGCTCCGTTTTCAGCCTCGCTCTCTCCATTTTTTGCCTCGGCAGAATTGTCAACTCCAAGGGCAATATCAGCGCTTTGCTCGTGAATTGAGCTGATAACAGCACAAGTGTCTGCATCGAAGCCGAACTTAGCGCGATTGTAGCCAATTTCGCGAACAGTTTTGCGAACGATTTCTTGAACATCAACACTTGCCTTAGTTGTAATTTCTCCCATAACCATTACAAAGCCTGTAGTACAACAGGTTTCGCAAGCGACACGCGACATAGGGTCTTGACGAAGCATTTCATCAAGAATCGCATCGGAAATTTGGTCACAGATTTTGTCGGGATGTCCTTCGGTAACTGATTCAGATGTGAAAAATTTTCTCATAATTTCCTCCAAAAATAAAATCCGCGGAAATCCCGCGGATTTAAGCATCATAAAGGCTCTCATCTCACGGAATTGGCACCTTGTCGTATGATAGGTTGCCGTAGCTTCATCGGGCCTGTCCCTCCGCTACTCTTGATAAGATTGTTTTTTAACGAACACAGTATAACACAGACTTATTTATTTTGCAATAGGTTTTTAAAATATTTTTTCATTTTTTATTGCAAACACCCAAAAAGGCTAACACTGAAATTTGCGTTAAACTTTTTGTATCACAATCCCTTTTTCTTTTGTATATCTGGATCGGTGTCTATATTGACATTAGCATTAGCATCATTGCGAGCATTAGAATTAAGATTTTCTTCATTCCTTTTCTCCTTTCGGGTACTCCCGCATTAAAATGTCGATAAAACTAAATAATTAAAATATTGCTGCTATTCCATACGAAATAAGAGTCATAATAACTCCTGATATCATTACACCTAAAAGGCAGGACAAGAAAGCCTTCCACCACTTCATATCAATCATTGCAGCTACTAATGAGCCTGTCCAAGCGCCCGTTACAGGCAACGGAACGGCAACAAAAAGGCAAACTCCCCAAAATGAATATTTTTCAATTTGAGCGCGCTTTTTTTCTACCTTTCTAAGCAAAAAATTAGCTATTTTATTGAAAAATTTAACTCTTGATGCTGACATCCATTTTATTACGCCCTTTATTAGGAGCAAAATAAATGGAACGGGGAGCATATTACCTATAACGCTTATTATATAGCTTTGCCACCATGGCATTCCCATAACTGCTCCCATAGGAATTGCGCCTCTTAGCTCTATGATAGGAATCATTGAGCAGAAAAACACACACCACTCTCGTCCAAGAGTCTCTAAAAAAAATGTTTGTATCGCCTGTTTCATTGTTCACCTACGCAAGATATTTTCGTGCAAGCTCATAGAATACTACTATAAATTCCTTGAGCTCACCCATTGTACTTTCTTCTAAATATAGTTCCTTATATTTTGCAAGCCATTCCTCAGCATCCTTGAGGTTGACTCCCATTTTCTCGCCTGTTGTACGGGACATAATCATCGCAATCATAATTTCAACGCCCTCAGCAACAACTAAAAGGGCTTTTCTTGCGTCCTCATTTTCCCAAGTAGTTGCCATAAGGTAAGGGATTATCTCCTCAATTTCAGCAAATGCCTCATTATACTCATCGGGACTTGAATCGCGCCATAGTCTCATACGCTCATTACCAAACTTTTCGTTTGAATATTTAACGAGCAAATTATACCAGTAGCAATTTTTGTGAGCAAGAGCGATTTTCTTAACAATCTCCGCTCCACCATTGTATCCGTAATAATGCATATCTATTGCAGAATCAAAGCTCTCGTAATCACAGGTAGCATTCCAGCTCTTTGCCGCACCGAAAATCATACCATACATACAAGCATAAATTGGGGATATTTGTCCATAATCACCCCAGCAGGTATTCAATACACCTATCGCACCCGACTCGTAGCCATACTGAACCATTTTTGTAATATTTGGCACAGATGTCTGTGGCATTTCAATAAGGCTTGTCCAGTTACTAACACCTGGGCAAACATATTGAGGTCTTTTGGCATCTCTAAATTTATAAACCATATTTGGAGACTCGTTTGCACTATATCCCCAACTCATAAAGATAACATCGTCATCAAACTCACCGATAAGCTCTGGGTGCTGATTGATTACATCACCCCACATCATAGCCTTCTTTCCCTTGGATTTCACATGTGCAATTACTTGCTTCACAAAATCCACATAAAGTCTGCCCTTGTCCTTACCCTTATTTTTTCCGTTTCCAAGGTCAAAGGTTTCATCACAGCAGATATTGAACTTATCGCTTGTAAAGCAAGGTGCGTAC
>JAFTIV010000137.1 GCA_017456685.1 Clostridia bacterium
CATAGGCAACAAGGACAAAAAAATCTCGGCAAACGAGATAAAGGAGGCAATGCTTGATGCGGTTGATCAGGCAAACTATGCTGTAAATGATTACGCAAGCCTTCATCCAACCCTTAAGGGAATGGGAACAACTCTCGTTGCTACGCTTATCATAAAAAATAATATCTTCTGCGTAAATGTTGGAGATAGCCGTATGTACTTTATGAATAGCGAAAAAATCAAGCAAATAACAAAGGACCATTCCTATGTTCAATATCTTCTTGACCTCGGTCAAATAACCGAGCAGGAGGCGGAGAATTTTCCAAACAAGAATATCATCACACGCGCAATAGGAACAGAAAGCTCCGTAAAGGCGGATTTTCTGCGTGAAAGCGTTGCAGAGGGTACATATATGCTTCTTTGCACCGATGGACTTACAAACCATGTAAGCGACGAGGGTATTCGTGACATAGTAATAAGCGCAGACACTAAAAACCTTGACCAAATTAAGCTTTCACTCACCGCGAGACGACTAATAGATTGTGCAAACGAAAATGGCGGAGCAGATAATATTACTGCTGTGCTTGTAAGAATATAGGAGGTGCGTATGGAAAAGAAAATCTTTGAAAAGTACGAAAAGCTCGAGGGCCAAACCCTTGATGACAGATACCTTCTTGAAAAGCTTATAGGCGTTGGCGGAATGGCAGTTGTTTTCCGTGCTATTGATAAGCTTATTTATAATAATGTTGTCGCTATAAAGATGCTCAAGGAAGACGTCGCGTGTGACAAAACAATGATGAAGCGCTTCACCATCGAGTCAAGGGTCGAGGACCTTATAAGACACCCGAATATCGTAGCGATGTATCACTTCTCCTCAAACACTGAATATAAGTATATGGTAATGGAGTATGTGTCTGGAATAACCCTTAAAAGATACCTCAAGGCAAAGGGCAAGCCTCTTTCCTTTGACGAGCTTATGAGCTATACAATCCAAACCCTTAAGGCTCTTAAGGTGGCTCACGATAACGGAGTTATTCACAGAGATATAAAGCCACAAAATATAATGCTTCTTAGAAACGGACATATCAAGGTGATGGACTTTGGAATTGCTAAGCTTCCAAACGCAGAAACCGTAACAATGACCGATAAGGCAATAGGAACGGTTTACTATATGAGCCCTGAGCAGGCAAGCGCTAAGCCGATTGACTGCAGGAGCGATATTTATTCGCTTGGAGCTATGCTTTATGAGCTTTCGACAGGTAGGCTTCCCTTTGATGGCGAAAGCCCTGTTTCAATTGCAGTAAAGCAAATCAATGAGGAGCCAATTCCACCAAGAGAAATCAACCCCGAAATTCCTGTTGGACTTGAGCAAATTATTCTTTGCGCTATGAGCAAAAAGCCCGCTGAGCGCTTCCAAAGCGCGGACATTATGCTTGAGTATGTAAAGAAGCTTCAGCAAAACAAAAAGCTCAAATTTGAGAAGCTCCCCTCAAGAAGCGGATTTTCGAACTTCCTCTCGGGCGTTCGCCGTATTTTGGGAGTAAATAAAAAATGATTTTAACAGGAATAGTAACAAGAGGCGTTGGCGGACTGTTCACCATTTCGCTTGATAGCGAGTATAATGGCAAAAAAACGATTGATGCACGCGCTAAGGGCGCCTTTAAGCACGACAAAAAGACCCTTCTTGCAGGAGATAGGGTTGAGGTCGATATAAACGAAAATGGAGAGCCCTACATAAGCAAAATTTGTGAGCGCAAGAGCGCGCTAATCCGCCCACCGCTTGCAAATCTTGATGTGCTTTTTATCGTAATCTCTTGCGTGCGCCCTGCACCTGTGCTTGAAACAATTGATAAGCTTATTTGCATCGCTGAGACGAAGCATATCGAGCCTGTTATCGTAATCACCAAGGCGGACCTTGATGATGAATTTGCTCAAAAATGCGCTAATATTTATAAAAAATGTGGCTTTGAGGTCTTTGTTACCTCAAGCGAGGACGGACGAGGCAGAGAGGAGCTTCTTGAATACCTAAGACGCACAGGCAAGAAAGACACAATTTACGCCTTTTCTGGCGCGTCAGGCGCAGGCAAAAGCACCTTTATAAATTCGCTTTTTCCCTCGCTTACTCTTGAAACGGGAGAGCTTAGTCATAAGCTTGAGCGTGGCAAGAATACCACAAGAACCACGGAGCTTTTCTCGCTTGACGATTTGCTTGGCAAGCAGGACTCTGGCTATCTTGCTGACACCCCAGGCTTTTCACTAATAGATTTTGAGCGCTTTGACTTTTTTGAGCTTGAGGAGCTATTCGCTTCCTTCCGTGAGTTTAGAAAAAGCGAGGGCGAGTGTCGCTATACTAAGTGCTCTCACACAAAGGAGCAGGGCTGTGATGTGCTTGCAAGAGTGGAAACGGGCGAAATACCCAAAAGCCGTCATAATAGCTATGTGTCGCTTTATAACACCCTAAAGCAAAAGCCGAAATGGAAAAAGCAGTAGCAAATTAAAATCGCACCCATATTATATAGTAGAAGCATTTTCTACTAAAAGGGAGCAATTTGTTATGAAGATTGTAATTGTAAAGTCCCCTAAGCTTCTTACACCAATTCTTAGACGGATTTTCAAGCTTAAGAAAAAATAGAAAAGAGGCATTTTGCCTCTTTTTCTTTTTGAAATATACTTTTTCTTGGCTTGTGTTGATATTCCCCTTGCGCGCACCACGCGCGCTTGTTTTTAAAAAGGTGTTGATTTTTTCAAAATTTAGTGCTATAATATACAATAGAGAAATATGGCGCAGATGTGAAAATTCGCGCACTTCTCTTGTTAAAATAAGGAGATTTTATGAACGAGGTAATCAAAAATATGCTCACCCGTGTGAGTGTGCGTGGCTTCAAGAGCGATATGATACCGAGCGAAACGCTTGAGCTTATCCTTGAGGCTGGAAAAAGCGCACCGACGGGCAGAAATAAGCAAGCCCCCATCATCATTGCAGTAACAAGCAAGGAGCTAAGAGATAAAATTTCCAAAAAGAATGCTGAGATTATGGGCACGGATACGGACCCGTTTTATGGCGCACCTGTAATACTTATAGTCTTAGCTGATAAAAGCGTGCCAACCTATATTTACGACGGCACTCTCGTTATGGAAAACCTTATGCTCTCGGCACATTCTCTTGGAATAGGCTCGTGCTGGATACACCGCGCCAAGGAGGAGTTTGAGTGCGATTTTGGAAAAGAAATTCTTTCCTCTCTCGGCATAGAGGGTGATTACGAGGGAATAGGTCATGTCGCTCTTGGATATGCTAAGGACGAGCTACCTGAGCCCAAGAAAAGAAAAAGCAACTATGTTTATTATGTAAAATAAAATGCTTTGCATTTTAAATTTAATTTTCAAAATAAATTTGCAAAATTTTTCTTGTAATTTTCGAAAAAATGTTGACAAATCAATTTTAGTGTGCTATTATACCAAGGACCACAAAAATTGACAAATCAACAAATATTTGGAGGAAAACATGGAGCTTAACACAAACGACCGCTTTTTGACATTTATACTTTCGATAGATAGAATTTCGAAGAACATTAAGAGAATTAAGGATAACGCAATGGAAAAATACGACTTGAGAAGTGCTCATGTAATGTGCCTTTTCAACCTCGTAAAGAGTGGAGAGGGACTCAACTCAAGTGAGCTTGCAGAGATTTGCGGAGTAGATAAGGCTTTTGTATCCCGTATCACAACCGAGCTTGAGGCAAGAGGCTACATTCAAAGAAAGCAAAACGACCACGGAAGCATTTATAAATGTAAGTTCACACTTACTGAGCAGGGACTTGAAATTAACAAATACATAAGCGAGAAAATCGCAGAAATAATGACAGAGGTGAGTGGAGAAATTGCAGACCACAAGCTTAAGGCGTTCTACGATGTTCTCATAGCAATAGATGAAAACATAGCCTTTCAGGTAAAAGGAGAGAAATATGGCAACTAAGATAAATCCAGCGGATTTTAAAATCCAAATTGATAGTCTTTATGCACACTTTGAGCGCGGAAAGACTCTTTATGGAGATAAAACTCTTTATAGATTTAACCAAAAAACAACGGCAACAACAGTTGAGGTTTCCTACAAGGAAATGCTCGATCTTATAACAGACCTTGCCCTCGCCTTCCAAAAGAAGGAAATGGCAGGCAAAAGAGTAATTCTTATCGGCGAAACGACCGTTCAATGGATTGCTTCCTATATTTCAACAGTAACTGCAGACGGAGTTATCGTTCCTCTTGACCCACACCTTCTTGAGGAGGAAATTATTAAGTTTGTAAAGCTTACAAAGGCATCCTTTGTTGTATGCTCTAAAACATATGCAGATATGTTCAAGGCGCACGAGGAGGAGCTTGACGGAGTTGAGAACTTTATTATTACAGACCGCGAGACCTTCGCACTTTACCCAGAGCAGGAGTATGTTGAGGAGAGATTTACAACCTTCAATAACCTTCTTGCACTTGGTAGATACCTTGCAAAGAATACCGATATGGTGCTCAATACAAGAGACCGTGATGTAAAAAAGCTCAGCATTCTTCTTTTCACCTCGGGTACAACAGGCTCATCGAAGGGCGTTATGCTCTGCGAGAGAAATATTTGCGCAGTTCTTGAGGGAATTTACCCAATGCTTGCAGGACTCACACCTGAGGACTCAGTAATGTCAGTTCTCCCAATATACCACACCTATGAGATGAGCGCAGGCGTTTGGCACCTATGCTCTATGGTATGACAATTAACATAAGCGATGGAATTAAGTATGTTGGCAAGAACATTAAGCAGTTCAAGCCAAGTGTAATGACACTTGTTCCACTCTTTGCAAATCAGCTTTATAAGACAATTCAAAAGAATGTTCAAAAGCAGGGTAAGGAAAAGGCTCTTGCAATGGGTCTTAAGATTAGCAACTTCCTAATGAAGCTTCATATCGACGCAAGAAAGAAGCTCTTTGGTGAGGTTCTCCAAGGTCTTGGTGGTAACCTTAAGGCGTTCATTGTTGGTGGCGCTGCTCTCAATCCACAAATTGCTGAAAACTTTGCAAACTTCGGTATTCAGGTTCGTCAGGGCTATGGTATTACCGAGTGCGCACCACTTATCTCTGTAGTTCCGCTTCACGAAAAGAATAACCCCGCATCCTGTGGTAAGCTTATGCCTGGTATGCAAATCTATATCGATAAGGAAAAAGCAACCGACACCTATGGTGAAATCGTAGTAAAGGGCGATAATGTAATGCTCGGCTACTTCGAAAACCCAGAGGAAACAGCAAAGGTTCTTTCACCTGACGGCTGGTTTAAAACAGGCGACTATGGCTACATCGACGATGAGGGTTATATCTACATCACAGGTAGAAAGAAGAATGTAATCGTTCTTCAAGGCGGAAAGAATGTATTCCCCGAGGAGCTTGAGGAGTATATGGAGGACATCAGCCTTATCGAGGAGGTTGTCGTAGTAGGCGACGAGGATAAGGAAACAGGCGCTGTGTCTGTTGTAGCTCTTGTATATCCAAATGCAGAGGAATGCACAAAGCTTGGACTTGTTGAGGAAAAGGATGTTTATGAGCACATAAACGAGGAAATCCAAAAAATCAATAAGCGTCTCGCTTCCTATAAGCACATCAATAGACTTGAGCTTCGCGCCGAGCCCTTTGAAAAGACCACCTCTCGCAAAATCAAGCGTCACACAATCAAGAAATAATAAATCGGGCAGGTTTTACCTGCCCTTGATTTTTAATAAAAGCATCTAAGCCTAATGCGCGTAAAATAAACTATTGACAAAGCATTATATTTATGATAAACTATAATATAGATAACTCCTTAGGAGGTAAATTTATGCTTAATTTTAAAAGAATTATATGCTTGGCGCTTGCTCTTATGCTTTGCCTTGTGTTCATAGTTGCTTGTGATAAGGAGGACGAGTCCTCGTCAAGCACCTCATCGTCAAGTGAGGAGCCATCAAGCTCGCAGGAGCCATCATCGAGCGCACCTGACGACTCAAGCGAGGACGAGGTTGTGACCTCTATTAGAGAGGGAGAGGGCTTGAATAGTGAAAAGCCTGATTACACAACACCTGTTCCGCCAAACTATCAACCACAGTCAAGTAAATAAAAAATGGCGCAGGCAACTGCGCTATTTGTTGTAGAAAAGGTAAAAATGAAAGTAAGGCTTGCAGATTTAGTAATTGAAATTAAAAATAAATATGAATATGTCGAGGAGCTTTGCAGGGACTACCTAACAGACGCACCCTGTGTTGATTTTTTTGTAGAATGCACCGACGATGAAATCGAGGCGGAGAGGCAGGACGGAGAGGCTGAAATGCCAAAGGGCTATCTTGAAAGCCTTGCAGTTTATCGCAAGATTTGCACAAGAGCTCTTGACTACGATGCGTTTTTGGTGCATAGCGCGGTAATTGAGCTCGAGGGTAACGCCTATGCCTTCCTTGCCAAGAGTGGCACAGGAAAAAGCACACATATTGCACTTTGGCGCACGACAATAGGCGATAAGGTTCAAATCATAAATGGCGATAAGCCGATTTATAGATACATAGACGGCATTTTGTATGCCTACGGCACCCCTTGGTGTGGTAAGGAGGGCTGGCAAAGAAACACACGCGCAAGGCTCAAGGCACTTTGCTATATCGAGCGCGCGGAAAAGAATTCCATCGAAAAAATCACACCTCGTGAAAGCGTAATGAGAATGCTAAAGCAGGTGCTAATACCTAAGGGGGCAGACGAGGTGTCAAAAACGCTTGCCCTTGTCGATAGAATGCTTAACGATATTCAATCGTGGATAGTTAAATGTAATATATCAAGTGAGGCTGCGTTGATTGCATACAACGCGCTAAAGGAGTAAATATGAAGATTAGAGAAGGCTTTATTTTAAGAGATGTCGCAGGGCAGAGCTTTGTTGTTGCAACAGGCGCACTCAGTCGCGAATATCAAGGAATGATTACCCTTAACGAAACAGGAAAATTCATCTGGCAATGCCTTGAAAAGCAGATGTCAAGTGACCAAATCGTCGATGCCGTTGTCGCTGAATACGAGGACGCAGACAGGGCAGTTGTCGCAAAGGATGTTGAGGGCTTTATAAATAAATTAGTAAAGGATAAAATCGTTGAATAAGCAATGCTTGAATCTTGACGAGCTTTTTCCCGTCATTGCCGAGGTTATTGCCTCGGGCGGAGAGTTTAGGCTCTATCCGCGCGGAGTAAGTATGCTACCGCTATTTAGACAGGGCACAGACTCAGTCGTGCTTGCTTCCCTCGGGGAGGTGGCTGTAAATGATATGATATTATATCGCCGTGACGATGGTAGCTTCGTACTTCATCGCGTTGTAAAAATCAAAAATGGCGAGTATATTATGTGCGGTGATAATCAATATGAGCTCGAATACGGAGTTGAAAAAAGGCACCTTCTTGCAAGGGTCGCATATTTTTATCGCGATAGTGAAAGGGTTTCACTTGATAATGAAAGGTATAAAAATTACCTAAAAACGCTTCCTAAAAAACGCAGAAGACTAAGACTGAGGGTTCGCCTCGCCAAAATCAAAAACGCAATTTTCCCAAAGAAAAAAGCTAAATAATCGACACATATCGAACAAAAAGGAACGGAGCGCTCCGTTCCTTTTGCTTTTATAGCCTTCTAAGAATAAAGAAATCAACCTCAACCTCGGTTGTAAGACTGCTAAGCCCCTCAAGCTTTGCCTTGTCCTCAAGGCTTGTTCTGTGATAGTACGGTGTCATTTGGAAAAGCGCCCAAATTGCCTCGCTACCCTCAATTGTTGTCTTATAGCTAAGGGTCTTATGATCAATAAGCTCAAAGCCCTCATACTTGTGCTCGTTTGCCTCGTTTAGGTACACCTGTGTGTATAATTTGCGCTTTAAGCCCTCTAAATGATGCTCGCCAGAGGCGCAAATTATAAGATACCCTCCCGAGCGTAGCACACGGCAAAATTCCTCACTTGCTACAGGCGCAAATGCGTTTACAACCACATCGGCACACCCGTCCCTTAAGGGAATGTCAAAAATGTTAGAAACGGCATACAGGGTGCTTGTAATTCCGTCTGCACGGTCAACCTTGGATGCGTGCTCCGTGCCGTGCTTTGACATATCAAGCCCGTAAACCATAGCGCCCCTGCAATCGCTTGCAATTTTCGAGGTATAATACCCCTCGCCACAGCCCGCATCAATAACAACGCGTGGCTCAAGGCTCGCCACAAGAGAGGATAGAGTGTCGCGAATTCGAGCATAACAGCCTGTTTTAAAGAATAGTGACCTTGCGCGTATCATCTCCCTTGAGTCGCCCGCCTTTGCGTTGTTTTTCTTACCAGGATTCAAAAGATTTATGTATCCACTTTTTGCAAAATCAAAGGAGTGACCTCTCTCGCATTTGAGGCTCGCCCCCTCTTTTCTTAGCGAATTTTTGCAGATAGGACAAATTAAGTTTTCGTATAAGCTCATATTTACCTCATAAGGTGTTGATTTTAGAAATTATTTGTGCTAATATTATATTAGATAATATTATTTTACAACATACGCGCAATTAAAGCAAGAGCTTTGGAGGAAATATGCTTAAGGAAGGGCAAAAATTTACAGTAAAATGCGAGGAAATGAACAATTTTGGAAATTCGGTTTGCCGAATTGACGGACTTGTCGTTTTTATAAACGGAGCGGTATCGGGAGATTTCGTTGAGGCAGAGGTAAAGAAAATTACCTCTAACTATGCTATTGCCGAAACCACGAAAATCATCACTCAATCCCCGTATAGAGTAACCCCTGCCTGCACCTCATACGAAAGGTGCGGTGGCTGTGCCTTCTCAACAGTACATATAAAAAAGGAAAACGAGATTAAGACAGGCTATGTAAAAGGAACGCTTGCCAAATTTGGCATTGATGCTAAGGTCGAGGACATCGTATGCCCCGTTAGCGATTTTTATAGGAATAAGGTTATTCTTTTTTACTCAAATGGTCGCTTTGGCTATATGGAAAGGGCTACAAATAGGGTAGTGCCTCATAAGGCTTGTCCTCTTAATGATGGCATATTTGACGACATCGCGCGCTTCACCGCTAAGGAGCTTGACGATAAAAGGCTTCGCGCACTCTATATGCGCAAAAGCTCAGGCGATGATGGCGAGATTATGGTGTGCCCGATATTTACTAAGGAAACAGATATCAAGCACTACGCAAAGAAGCTAAAGAGCGAGTTTCCACGAGTTTCAACAATCCTATCTGGCGTTATCTATGCAAAGGACTTTGTCCTTGAGGCGTGTGAGTTTGAGCTCGTGCGTGGCGAGGGCTATATAAAGGACGAGCTTTGCGGGCTCGAGTTTGAAATTTCGCCAAGGTCATTCTATCAAGTAAATCACGCCTGCGCAGCTGAGCTTTATGAAAAGGTAATCTCCTTGCTTGATGCTGACGAAAATAGCCAAATTGCCGACCTGTTTTGTGGAACAGGCACTATAGGAATGATAGTGGCTAAGCGCACAGGCGCAAGGGTCTATGGCGTTGAAATTGAGCCCTCAGCAGTCGAGGATGCAAAGCGCAATG
Organism: Clostridia bacterium; assembly: GCA_017456685.1. Classification (GTDB taxonomy): domain Bacteria; phylum Bacillota; class Clostridia; order Oscillospirales; family CAG-272; genus RGIG2000. The sequence continues at coordinate 9,536 of JAFTIV010000137.1, forward strand.
CCGTGCTCAATGAGGTGGAGAATATCGAATTCTTTGAGGGAGATGCAAAGAACTTTAATAAAAAGGTCGATGCGTGCATTATCGACCCACCAAGAAAGGGATGCTCGGACTTTATGCTCGATACCCTTCTTCGCCTTAACCCTCAAAAAATCATCTATGTGTCTTGTAATCCCGACACCCTCGCCCGCGACCTTAAAAAGCTAACAAGAAAATATAAAATTTCATCCCCCGTATTTGCGTATAATATGTTCCCAAGAACAGCTCACGTTGAAACTATTGTTTGTCTCTGCAAACAATAGTTTCGACAACTAAGTTTGCCCCCAGGGGCAAGTGAAGTTGCCTTCGGCAGTGAAGTTCACTGCGTGAGTGAAGTTTCGCCTGACGGCGAAGTGGGGCAAACTTAACTTCACTTTGTGAGTAAAACGAGCAAAACTTCACTGTGAGCGTAGCGAACAACTTCACTACGAGCGAGAGCGAGTAACTTCACCCAATCTGACTTCACCAAACACCAAAAAGGAGAACAGTAATGAAAGATTCAGAACTGCGAACAAGAGCAAAAGCTCTTGCTCTACATATAATAGCCGTCTGTGACGAGGTAGATACACGCAAAGGCAGAGGTGTACTTGTCAACCAAATTGTCAGAAGTGCTACTTCCATCGGTGCCAATATCCACGAAGCCAACTATGCTGCAAGTAAAGCGGATTTTATCAATAAATTTCATATTGCACTCAAAGAGTGCGGTGAAACAGAATATTGGATTGAAATGCTTGTTGGCTCAAATTCGATAAGCGAACAAATTGCAAAAGAACTCTTGCAAGAATGCGGTATTATTCGCCGTATGCTCGTGAAATCCATCACCACTGCAAAGGAAAACGGTTAAGGACAAAATTGATTTTTGAGTAAGACTCAAAAGTTTATTTTACAGCAGTACGGTATATCATATCGAAAGGAATTGACAATATGGAACAAGATTGGAGACTGAATGGTCAAGAGGAATATTTAAAAGACGTAGTCCTCTATAGAATTGTTTTTCCTACATTTTGGACGAAAGCATTTGCAGATAAGAACGAATTTTATCAAAGCATTTTAAGCTATGCCGAAAATCATGTTAAGGCTTTTCCTAATACAAAGGAATATCTTGAAGGTGAAAAAATACAGTTGTTTTGGCACGAACACCGCGATTTCTGTTGGGAAAAGGCAATGACAAATACGGAGTGCGAGTTTTATTTCACAAAAGATATGAGGCACTGGATTTGCAAAGAATGCTTTGAAGATTTTAAAGATA
>JAFTIV010000138.1 GCA_017456685.1 Clostridia bacterium
AGCTTGCCGTTGAGCTCAGGAATTACAAGACCGATAGCCTTTGCAGCGCCTGTTGAGTTAGGAACGATGTTTTGTGCACCAGCACGAGCACGACGAAGGTCACCCTTTCTGTGAGGACCATCAAGAATCATCTGGTCTCCAGTGTAAGCGTGAACGGTTGTCATAATACCGCTCTGGATTGGGAATGCATCGTTAAGAGCCTTTGCCATAGGAGCAAGGCAGTTTGTTGTGCAGGATGCAGCAGAGATGATTTGGTCATCAGCTGTAAGTGTATTCTCGTTTACGCTGAATACGATTGTCTTAAGGTCGTTTCCAGCAGGAGCTGAAATAACTACCTTCTTAGCACCAGCATTGATGTGTGCCATTGACTTTTCCTTTGAGCAGTAGAAGCCTGTGCACTCGAGTACTACATCAACACCAAGCTCGCCCCAAGGACAGTTTGCAGCGTCCTTCTCAGCGTAGATTTTAATTGTCTTTCCGTCAACTGTGATGCTGTTAGCCTCTTCGTCGAATGATACTGTATCAGCAAGAGCATATCTGCCTTGTGCTGTATCATACTTGAGAAGGTGTGCAAGCATCTTTGCGCTTGTAAGATCGATGATAGCTACTACCTCGTAGCCCTCTGCTCCGAACATCTGTCTAAATGCAAGACGTCCGATACGGCCAAAGCCGTTAATTGCAACTTTAACTGACATTTTAAAGTCCTCCAAAAAAATTTTAATTTTGTGTATGGAATATTTCCATTCCCTACCAAGTATATATTTTATACTATTTTGGGAAAATATTCAAGACTTTTTTGAAAAATATGCAATTTTTTCACTCTTGCATAAAAACTTGTTCGTTTTTGAGTACGATTAGTAACAAATATTACAAAAATCATTTGACATTATACATTTTAGTATGCTATACTATATAAAGCGATTATGTAAAGGGGGAAACGAGGTTGGAAATTTTCAAGACGCTTATTGGCAATGACGAGATAAAGAAAACTCTCGGCGCTTCTGTTGCCACCTCTCGCTTTTCACACGCATACATAATTGAGGGTGCGCCTGGAACGGGCAAGAAAACTATTGCAACGCTTGCCTCTGCTTCAATTTTTTGCGAGGACGAGCATTCTCGTCCGTGTGGAAAATGCGCCTCGTGCAAAAGGGTTTTTGGCGGATATCACACAGATGTACGCTTCTTTGAGGTGACTAAGGTTGACCAAATACGCGATATCAAGCAACACCTTTATGACAGCCCTAACGAAAGCGACTACAAGATTTACATTCTTGACCAAGCGCAAAGGATGAATGTAAAGGCTCAAAACGCGCTTCTTATTTCACTTGAGGAGCCTCCCAAGAATGTTGTATTCTTTTTGCTTACAACCGATGCTGGTGCGCTTCTTGAAACCATTCGCTCACGCGCTCAAACGCTAAGGACTGAGCTTCTTGATGGCGATATTATTTTTTCTCAGCTTAAGGCTCGCGCTCCTATGGGAATGAGTGAGGAGCGACTTGAGGAGATTGTTATCGCATCTGGTGGCTCTCTCGGCTATGCTATGGACCTTATGGATTCGGGTAAGGCTGATGCTCTATTTGAGGCGAGGAAAAATGCGCTCGACATTACTATGTCGGTTATTAAAAACGACACGGATGCGGTTACTCTTCTTATGTCGTACTCATCAATGGCAAGAGAGGATTTGAAGGAGCTTTTATCGCTTTGTCTTACTGTGATTGGCGACTTAATTCTTTTGAAGAAGGACAAGAGTGCGCCCCTGCGCTTCTTTACCTCAAGAGATGATGCGATAGCGATTGCTCAGCGCTACAATTTGCCAAGGCTTATTTCATGCTATGATGCGCTTCTTGTTGCTATTAGCGACTTAAATATGAATTCAAATACAGCACTTACGCTGATGTCAATACTAATAAATTCTAAAAAGAAAGGTAATTAAAATGCCAAACGAGAATATTATAGATAACACAGCTCCCGAGCAAATTGAGGTTATTGGTATTTGCTTTAAGGACGGGGGCAAAACATATTACTTTGCGCCAAATGGCAATGTGGCAAAATCAACCGATTATGCTATTGTTGAAACGGCGCGCGGTATTGAGTTCGGTAGAGTTTGCGCGCCTAACAAGCTCGTTTCCTCAAGGGATGTTGTTCCGCCACTCAAGCCTGTTATTAGAATTGCTACTCCTGCGGACATTAAGACCCGCGAGAGCATAAAAAAGAAGGAAGCTGAGGCTATGAGGACCTGTCAGCAGAAGGTTAGCGCTCACGAGCTTGAGATGAAGCTTATCGAGGCTGAGTACACCTTTGACATGTCGAAGCTTACCTTTTACTTTACCGCTGACGGACGAATTGATTTCCGCGAGCTTGTTAAGGACCTTGCCTCGACCTTTAAGACAAGAATTGAGCTAAGGCAGATAGGAATTCGTGACGAAACAAAGTTTATGGGTGGCCTTGGCGTTTGTGGTCGCCAGTTCTGCTGTTCGTCGTTTTTGCCAGATTTTGTTCAGGTTTCCATTAAGATGGCTAAGGAGCAAAATTTGTCGCTTAATTCGGCTAAAATTTCGGGTGCTTGCGGAAGGCTTATGTGCTGTCTTAGATACGAGCACGAGGCTTACCAAGAGGAGATTAGGCTCACTCCCCCTGTTGATTCGACAGTAAAAACAGTCGATGGTGTGGGAACAGTTGTCGAAATTAGTCCTATAAAGGGAACTATTAAGGTTTCTATCAACGAAAGCATAAAAACCTATCACAGAGATGATGTAACGGTTATTGCTGGTCCTAAGTCGAAAAAGAACGAAAAATCATCAAATGATGATAATGATGACAAATAATTTCGAAAATTATATTGACAAATAAAATTTTTGTGATACAATTAAATTACAAATCTTACGGAGGTATTTGAAAATGGCTTACAAAATTACAGATGCTTGCATCGCTTGTGGCAACTGCGCTGCAAACTGTCCCTGCGAGTGCATTTCCGAGGGTGATATCTATGTAATCGACGCTGACGCTTGCGCTTCTTGCGGAGCTTGCGCTGAAAACTGCCCTGTTGAAGCTATCGTTGAGGAATAATTACATTCACATAAACAACCTAACGGAGTCCTCGTGGCTCCGTTGTTGTTTACAGGAGGTAGGCTATGATGCTTAAGGAAAACGAGAGAATTAACAAGATAAACGAAAATCTTAGCCTCATTGAGAAGGAAAACGGTTTGACCTTTGGAACGGACGCGTATCTTTTATCGGCTATGCTTCCAAGGCGCTCTAAGCTTGTTGGTGTTGAGCTTGGCTCGGGCACGGGTGTTATTTCTCTGCTCGCGCTTGCCAAGGGAAAATGCAAGCACATTTACGGCATTGAGGTTCAAGAGGATTTTTGTGAGCTAAGCAAGAGAAACGCGAGCCTTAATGGACGTGAGGACAAGCTTAGCATAATAAATAAAAATGTAAAGGATGTTCGCATCTTAGACACACAGGGCGAGGTGGATGTTGTTTTTTCAACTCCGCCATATATGACAGTTGGCTCGGGAAAGGCGAATGAGTATGAGGAAAAGAATATCGCAAGGCACGAGGTGTGTGGCGATATTGGAGATTTTTGCGCGTGCGCCAAGAGGCTTTTGAAGCACGGGGGTAACTTTTATGTGGTTTATCGTCCTGATAGGCTTGCCGACCTCATTTATGCGCTTAAAAGCAACAATTTAGAGCCTAAAAGGCTTTCACTTATATACCCAAATTCGAGCACTGCCCCTTGTCTTTTATTGATTTGTGCCAAGCTTGGTGCAAAAAGCGGAATGGTGATGGGCGAGCCGATATTTATTTACAAGGACGGCACTACGGAATATACAGAGCAATATGCGGGCATTTACGAAAAATGCGAATTGGAGTAAACTATGGACAAATGCTTTAATGAGGGCAAAAACGCGACACTTGGTGGGGTTTTATACCTTGTTGCGACGCCTATTGGAAATCTTGCTGACATTTCACAGCGCGCGCTAAAGGTGCTTAGCGAGGTTGATTTTGTCGCGGCAGAGGACACAAGAAATACAGGCAAGCTTCTTTCGTGCTATGGCATTTCCAAGCCTATGGTTAGCTATTTTGAGCATAACAAGCGCGAGCGCGGTGAGCAGATTATTGAAAGGCTCAAGGCTGGCGAGAGCTGTGCGCTTGTGACTGATGCGGGCACTCCTGCAATTAGCGACCCTGGCGAGGACCTTGTTAGGCTTTGCGCGGAGAATGATGTTGTTGTAACCTCTATTCCAGGCTGTTCAGCTGTTGTTAATGCGCTTGCGTTGTCTGCTCTATCTACTGTTAAGTTTTGCTTTGAGGGCTTTTTGAGCGCTAACAAAAGCGAGCGAATTGCGCGTCTAAACGAGATAAAGGGCGACACGCGTACCACTATTTTCTATGAAGCGCCACACAAGCTAAAGCGCACACTGGGTGACCTTTTTGAGGTGCTTGGGGACAGAAAAATTTCTCTTTGCAGAGAGCTTACAAAGCTTAACGAGCAGATTTTAAGAACTACTCTTTCGGGGGCTATTTCGTATTACGAGAAAAACGAGCCTCGCGGTGAGTTTGTTCTCGTTGTCGAGGGTGCAAGTGAGGCTCAAAGCATCGCTGAGGCATTTTGGGCAGATATGAGCATCGAGGAGCACGTTGAGCATTATATCGCCTTGGGGCAAAAGAAAATGGATGCAATCAAGTCCGTTGCCAAGGACCGTGGCGTTGCTAAAAATGAAATTTATAAGATTGTGAATACTTAAAAGTAGCAGACCATTTGGTCTGCTCTTTTTTACAAATAATTGACACGCGCGAAAAAGTGTGGTATAATTTTCTTATATTGATTTTGAAAATCATTCAAGGAGGAAAGATAATGAAGAAAATCTTAATTTTAGCACTTGCTCTGCTCTTTTGCTTTTTGTCGATAGCACTTACTGCTTGTAGAAATGAAAAGGAAGAATCGAGTGAGAGCGAAAAAGAAAGTTCCTCAAGCGAGGAGCCATCATCAAGCACTAATGATAGTTCAAGTGGTTCAAGCGATGAGAGTTCATCAAATCTAGAGGAACCACATACTCACCAATACGGTGAATGGCAGACAATAACTGAAGCGACCTGTGCTGTAAATGGGCTTAAAAGGAAGTTTTGCTCCTGTGGTGATTATGTAGATGGGGAAATTCCTGTTTCACATAAATATCAAAACGGCAAATGTAGTCGTTGTAGCATCGCTCAGCCCGAAAGTCAAGGTCTTAAATTTGTGCTTGACAAGGAAACTGACACATATATAGTAACAGGCATTGGCACTTGTACCGACGAAAGCCTTGTAATTCCAAGCACATATGAAAACAAGCCTGTAACCTCGATAGGAGAAGAGGCGTTCTATGGTTGCACCTCGCTTACAAGTGTAACAATTCCGAATAGCGTAACCTCGATAGGGGAAGAGGCATTCGAGGATTGTACCTCTCTCAAAAGTATGATAATTGGAAGTAATGTAACCTCGATAGGAAAAGAGGCATTCAGTAATTGCTATAAGCTTGTAGAGGTATATAATCTATCTTCGCTTAATATAACCAAAGGTTCTAGCAAGAATGGACTTGCAGGCTATTATGCAAAGGCAATCCATACCTTGCTTAATGAGTCAAGCATACTTGAAATAACAAGCGACGGATATGTTTTTGCATATGTAAGTGATAGCGAAATATATCTTGTCGATTATATAGGCAATGCTACAAAGCTTACATTGCCTAATGGATATAAGAGCAACAATTACAGTATATACAAGTATGCATTCTATTATTGTGATGATATAACGAAAGTAACAATACCAAATAGTGTAACCTCGATTGCAAGCTATGCGTTCCTTGGTTGTGACTCGCTTGCAAGCATTACAATTCCAAATAGCATAACCTCGATTGGAATAGAGGCTTTCAAGGATTGTATCTCACTTACGGACGTAACTATTGAAAATGGCGTAACCGAAATAGGATACCAAGCGTTCTACAATTGCGACTCGCTTGCAAGCATTACAATTCCAAATAGCGTAACCGAAATAGGATACGGAGCGTTCTGCCATTGCCCCTCTCTTACAAGCGTAACAATTGGGGACAGTGTAACCTCAATAGGAGATTATGCGTTCTTTGATTGCGACTCGCTTATAAGCATTATAGTAGATGAGGGCAACACAACCTATAAAAGCGTTGATGGCAACTTGTATTCAAAGGACGGAAAAATACTTATTCAATATGCGAATGGCAAAAATGATACCTCTTTCAAAATCCCAAATAGCGTAACCGAAATAGGAATGTGTGCGTTTTATAATTGCGACTCGCTTACAAGCGTAACTATTGAAAATGGCGTAACCTCGATAGGAACCTCTGCGTTCAATGATTGCGACTCGCTTGCAAGCATTACAATTCCAAATAGCGTAACCGAAATAGAAGTCTCTGCGTTTAGGGATTGTATTTCACTTACAAGCATTACAATTCCAAATAGCGTAACCTCGATTGGAATAGAGGCGTTCTATGGTTGCGATTCACTTAAAAGTGTAATTTTTGAAAATCCACATGGTTGGTGGTATTCATCAAGCCAGAACGCATCAAGTGGAGCTACCGCAATCAATTCAATGGATTTGTCAAGAGCCTTATTCGCGGCAGGACTTTTAAATGGCACATACCATAACTCTTATTGGGGACGCAATAAATAATTTGAAGCAAAAACAGTTGCGAATTTTCGCAACTGTTTTTTGTTTGGGAGTTGAAAATAGAATTTTCGTATATTATTTTAACTTATTTTCATTTTAGTATTGATATATTTTCACTTTTTTGTTAAAATATATTATTAGAATACTTTTTTGGTTAAGGAGTGCTTTATGAGAAGAGTTGCTTTTGTTAATGGACATATTTTCAACTCGGTGAGCGAGGAGTTCGTTTCGGCGACGGTGCTTTGCGAGGACGGCTTTATTTGCGATGTTACTCGCGAGAGTGTGCCGAGCGATTACGAGATTATCGACCTTCAGGGCAAGTATCTTATTCCCGGCTTGGTTGATGTACATACTCACGGAATTGGCGGAAATGATTTTAATTTGGCTAAGGAAGGCGAAATTCCGCAGATGCTGTTAAAATATGCGAGAATGGGTACTACCTCTGTTATGGCTACTCTTGCCTCCGACACTATGCCTCATCTTATGAATTCGGTATTTGCAATAAATCAAAACCGTCTCAACACAAGGGCGGGCTGTGCTAACATTATAGGTGTTCACCTTGAGGGCAGATATTTAAATCCCGAGGCAAGAGGCGCTCACGCGCTTGAGCTTCTTGCTTCTCCAAGCGTTGAGGAGCTTGTATCTCTTGCGACGGCTATGATGCCTCCGCCTATTCACATATCTATAGCTCCTGAGCTTGAGGGTGCTGAGCCGTTTATGAGAAAGGCACGCGAGCTTGGCGCAACAATTGGTATTGCACACACCACCGCGACCTACGAGCAAGCAAGACGAGCTCTTTTATTCGGTGCGCGCTCATTTACTCACACCTTTAATGCGATGACCAAGATACACCATCGAATGCCAGGTGCTGCTGTATGCTCTCTTACCTACGACGGGGCTTACACGGAGCTTATTGCAGATGGTGAGCATGTTCATCCTGCGATGGTTGTGCTCGCTTACAAATCAAAGCCAAAGGACAAGCTTGTGCTTATTACTGACTCTATGGGTGCAGCGGGTGCTCCCGATGGCGAATACTTCGTTGGCGGAACTCACGTTACTGTTAAGAATGGTGTTGCGATAAACGATGATGGTGTTTTAGCTGGTAGCACGCTTACAATGTTCAAGGCTGTTAAAAACCTTATGAAATTCTGCGGTATCACCTTAAATGAGGCTATCAAGTATGCAACAATCAACCCTGCAACTATGATTAAGGCTGATTTTGTTGGACGCATTGCAAAATGCTATCGCGCAGATTTTATTGTTATTGATGATATTATAAATCCCGAGATTGACACAGTTTATGTTGGCGCTCAAAGGATTATTGGCGCTTAAAGCACAAAGGAGTAAATTATGGACAAGAAATTTTATATGACAACAGCTATTGTTTATGCCTCAGCTAAGCCTCATTTTGGTAACACCTATGAGATTATTGCGGCTGATGCATATGCAAGATACAAAAGACAAAGAGGCTTTGATGTACGCTTTATGACAGGTACTGACGAGCACGGACAGAAGGTTGAAAATCTCGCTAAGGAGGCAGGTCTTTCACCTCAAGCCTATGTTGACAAGGTATCAGGAGTTATTAAGGATATTTGGGGTCTTATGGGCTCGTCTCACGACCATTTTATTCGCACAACTGACGACTACCACAAGAAGGCTGTAAAGAATATTTTCAACAAGCTCTACGAGCAGGGCGACATTTACAAGGGCTCTTACGAGGGCTGGTACTGCACTCCCTGTGAGTCATTCTTTACCGAGACTCAGCTTGTTGACGGAAAGTGCCCCGACTGTGGCCGTGAGGTTTCTAAGGCGAGCGAGGAGGCATATTTCTTCAAAATGAGCAAGTATGCTGACAGGCTTATGAAGCACATTGAGGAGCATCCCGAATTTATTCAGCCTGAGAGCAGAAAGAACGAGATGATTAACAACTTCCTAAAGCCAGGACTTCAGGACCTTTGCGTTTCGAGAACTGCTTTCTCTTGGGGTATTCCCGTTGATTTCGACCCTAAGCATGTAACATATGTATGGATTGACGCGCTTTCTAACTATATCACAGGTCTTGGCTATGACCCTACAAACGAGGTTCAGCCTGAGCTTTTCCAAAAATACTGGCCTGCTGATGTTCACATTATTGGTAAGGACATTGTTCGCTTCCACACTATTTACTGGCCTATTATGCTTATGGCTCTTGGTGTTGAGCTTCCTAAGAAGGTTTTTGCGCATCCTTGGTTCAAGTTTGGTGCTGACAAGATGTCAAAATCGAGAGGAAATGTTGTTTACGCTGACGAGCTTGCAGAGAAATTCGGTGTTGACGGTGTAAGATATTACGCGATTAGCGAAATGCCCTATGCAAACGACGGAAGCATCACCTACGAGAGCGTTATCACTCGCTACAATATGGACCTTGCAAACAATCTTGGAAACCTTGTTAGCCGTACTATTGCTATGACTAAGAAGTACTTTGATGGTGTTATTCCTGAGCCAAATGAGGAGCTCGAGCTCGACAAGGAGCTAAAGCTCTCTTGTGCTATTGCTTATGACAAGGTTTGCGCCCTTATGGACGATTATCATATGGCTGATGCAACCGAGGCTATTTTTGAGATGCTTAGCCGTGCTAACAAGTATATTGACGAGACAACTCCTTGGATTCTTGCCAAGAGCGAGGAAACAAAGGGTCGCTTGGCTACTGTAATTTACAACCTCTTAGAGGCTATAAGAATAGGTGCTGTGCTTCTTAGCCCATTTATTCCATCTACCTGTGAGGAAATCTTTAGACAGATTAACACAAGCCTTACAAGCTATGCTGATGCAGAATTCGGCAAGCTCAAGAGTGGCGTGTGCGTTGGCGAGAGCAAAATTCTCTTTACAAGAATTGATGAAAAGGCTCTTCTTGAGCAGGTTGAGGCTGAGCGCAAGGCTAAGGAGGAGGCTGAGAAGCCTATCGAGAAGCCAGAGGGCTGTGCTATTATTTCAATTGACAAATTTGCAGAGGTTGAGCTTCGCACCGCTCAAATTATCGCGTGCGAGAAGGTTCCAAAGGCTAAGAAGCTTTTGAAGCTTCAGGTTGACCTTGGCTATGAAAAGAGACAGGTTGTGTCGGGAATTGCTAAGTTCTACGAGCCCGAGGAGCTTATTGGCAAGAAGGTTATTGTTGTTGCCAACCTCGCTCCTGCTACGCTTTGTGGGATTGAGTCAAACGGTATGCTTCTCGCCTCTGGTGAGGAGACTGTAAGGGTTGTATTCCTCGACAAGGACACACCTAATGGTGAAAGAGTAAGATAAGGAACAAAAAGAGATTTTTCCGCAAGGCAAAATCTCTTTTGTAGATTATTATGATTAAGCTTTTTGATACACACGCGCATTGCGATGACGAGCGCATAAGGCGCGAATTTGGAGATACGGACAAATACATTGAGCATCAGCTCGAAAATGGGGTTGGGGCTATTGTAAACATTGGCACTAATCTTGACAATTCAAGGGTTAGCATAGAGCTTGCAGGCAGGTTTGACAGTCTTTATGCGTCCTGCGGTATTCATCCGTATGATATAAGATTTTATGATGACATAGAAAAAACTCTTGACGAGCTGAGGCCTATGCTTGCGCAAAAAAAGGTTGTGGCGCTTGGCGAGATTGGACTTGACTATCACTACGAGGACACGGACAAGGACAAGCAAATGGCTTTTTTCAGGGCTCAAATGGCTCTTGCGCGTGAGCTTTCTATTCCTGTTATTATTCACGACAGAGATGCCCACGGCGACTGTATGAGCGTTATAAGGGATTTTGATGATGTTACGGGAATTTTCCACAGCTTTTCGGGCTCTGCCGAAATGGCAAGGGAGCTTGTCTTGCGTGGGTGGTATATTTCCTTTTCGGGAACTGTTACCTACAAAAATGCGAGAGTGCCCGTTGAGGCGTGCGAAGCAACACCGATTGAGCGAATTTTGATTGAAACCGACTCGCCGTATTTGCCACCCGTACCGCACAGAGGCGAGATGAACCATCCGCACTATTCTCTTTTGACCTGCGCTAAGGTGGCTGAGATTAAGGGTGCTTCTGTTGAGGAGATGGCAAAAATCACCTACGAAAATGCAAAGCGAGCATATAGAATAAAATAATTTCATATTATTGCCTTGAGGTGATGATATGGAGAGCTACGATAAGACTTATATAGTCAAATTCGTTTTTTGTATTTTTATAATCGTGTGCTTTATTTTTGCTTTTGGTTTTATTTTCTCGTCGGTTATTGAGCGTGCAAAGCCGAGCCAGACACTTGCCGAGGCTTATGAGGGCTATGTGCTTGTTATAGATGCGGGACACGGTGGCGAGGACGCGGGTGCGGTTGCCGAGGATGGCACGCTTGAGAAGGATTTAAATCTTGAAATTGCCTCGCTTATAAGGGTTCTTTGTGACCTTAATGGCACACGCGCGGTTATGACTCGTGAGGACGACAGGCTTTTGTATGACCATTATGATGAGCTTGATGATTATACTGGGCACAAAAAGGAATACGACCTTAAAAATCGCGTAAAAATTGCGAATGAGCTTGAAAACCCCATATTTATAAGTGTTCATATGAACAAGTTTGCGCAGACGAAATATAGCGGGACTCAAATATATTATTCGAAAAATAATCCGTCAAGTCAGTTGCTTGCTCGGGGCATTCAAAATATGACAAGAGCCTATGCTCAGCCGAGCAACAAAAGACCGATAAAGCAGGCTGACAGCTCGATTTTTGTGCTTAACAAGCTTGAGTGTCCTGCGGTGCTTGTGGAGTGCGGATTTATCTCTAACGAGGCTGAGCTTGAGCTTCTTAAGACGAGTGAGCATCAGGCAAAAATGTCACTTATTATATTTTTATCGGCAATTTCGATGTCGTGATTTTTGTACTATGTATCATTGACACGACAGACCATATATGATAAAATTAAAGAAAGAATAAAAATTAAAGGATATAAAAATGAAAAGCAAGACTGTTTATGTTTGCACAGAGTGCGACTATCAAAGTCCAAAATGGCTTGGCTGTTGCCCAAGCTGTAAGAGCTGGAACACCTTTGTTGAGGAAACCTATGAAAAGCCTACTGAGGTTAAAATGAAGCGCCCATCTATCGTTTTCAACAGCGAGGATGCAATTCGCTTTGATGAGATGGAAATGCCTGAGTACATAAGGGCATCTACGGGAATTGGTGAGCTTGACAGGGTTCTTGGCGGTGGAATTGTAAATGGCTCGGTAATTTTGCTTGCGGGTGAGCCCGGTATTGGTAAATCTACTCTGCTTATGCAAATTTGCTCTAAGATTTCAGCTAAGGTTTTATATGTCTCGGGCGAGGAGTCAAAGGGTCAGCTAAAGCTTCGAGCCAAGAGGCTTGGCTTGAGCGACACAGAAGCCTATGTTATGACTGAGACAAATGTTGACTCGATAATTGCTCAAGCTGACAAAATAAAGCCTGAG
>JAFTIV010000139.1 GCA_017456685.1 Clostridia bacterium
ATAATGGTAGGGGTATGTGTGCAAAATCGACTCATATTCAGCTCTTGACGAGCACACAAAGCCCTTGATATTTTTGTTAAATTTATCAAGCCACACGGAAAGATTATCCTTTGTAACTCCGTGCTGTAAAAACACGAATGGCTTTTTCACAAGAATGTCCTTATATGGTGCTGAATAGTAATCAAAAGGGTTTGTGACAAAGTCCTCTGCGTGCGAGGAGATTATCATATCGGCGCAAAGGTGCATAATTTTATACTTTAATGATGCGCGGTCAACGACCCTGCCGATTTTTTTGAGGCGCGAATAATCCTTACCCTTGTTGATTGAAAAGGCGATGCTTATGCCATTCGGCTTATTTTTCGAGAGGTATTCAAAGAGTGCCTCTCCATTATCGCTTGCGACACTCAAGCGGTCGCTTATCAGCCACAGGGGCTTTTTATGGAATCTTTTATATATGCTTGAAAGAGCCCTTGCAAGGACTGCCTTGCGCTCGGCAAAGGCATTTGACCTCCAAAGCTCGCGTCTAAAGGCTCTTTCGTGTGATTTGAGTGCTTTTTTACTTGACCTTTCGAAAATCAAGGCATTTTCATCACACGAGATTATAAGCTTATCTAAGGGGGAGTATGCGTTTTTATATCTTTTTTCAAGTGGAAAATGCTTGCCAAGGGTTATGCTTGATGCCACCTCATTGCTCGGCATTGTATCACTTGAAAAATATATTGTTGCACCATTTTCAAGCTCTGCAATCGGGATTTCGAAAACACCCATTGCTCGTTTTACAATTTCCTTGCCAAGGAGCCTTGCCTTGACCTCTGTCTTAGCAAAGACTGAGGATTTTTTACCGTTTATGAAGGCTATGAGGGTGTTCGGGACCGATTCAAGCATTGGGGTCTCTGTACGCACGGTAATCTTGATTTTATCGCCACAGGTGTCGATAAATTCAAGAATGTAAGGAAAATCACACTCTGCAACCTCTCTGCCCGTTTTCAAAAGGACATACTGAATTGTGCTTTGTGGAAGGTTTTGCTTCTTTAAAATATCCGGCTCAATTTGAGCAAGACAGCTAAGCATGCGCTTTTCAAGCTCTAAAAGCTCTTCCCTTGTTAAAAATTCGGGAGTGTCTTGAATTGTGAGCTTCCAAGAAAGCTCATATGCAATAGCGGATTGAATAAATCGTGGGAGCTCATTGTGCTTCTTGATTGCGTAATCGACAATGCTCTTAAAATAATGCTCCATATGTGGCAAATAATATTCGGGCTTGCTCTGCGCCGTTGCAAGAAGTGAGCCTTGTCTTTTGCGATAATTATAGTGCGCACTCGGCACTACTCCAAGGCGGGGTGTGTCGATTAAAAGGCGAAGAAGTGCCTCGGCATCCTCCGAAGCTACAAGCTCGGGCTTAAAGTGCATTTTCAAAGCCCTCTCAGCCTTTATAACGCTTGAGGTTATATGAAGCTGAAACTCGTCCTCTTTTGTTAAATCTATTATTCTCTGTCCGTTTTTGAATTTAGAATTTAGCGGATGCTCGCCCCTTGTATCGCCAAAAAAGTAAATCGGGAATGATACGACATCGGTGCTATCATAATTTTTCTCGAAAAAGCCAAGGACATCCTTGTAAGCATTTTTAGAAATGGTGTCGTCGGGGTCAGGAAACGCTATATATTTTCCTTGTGCCACCTCAAGCCCTGCATTTCTCGCGCTTGACACACCACCGTTTTCCTTGCTTACAATGACAATGTTTCCGTATTCTCTTGCGTATTTTTGAATTATGTCAAGGCTATTGTCGGTCGAGCCATCGTTTACCAAGATGAGTTGGATTTTTTCAAAGCCGAGGCTTTGTGCTATAATGCTCTCTCTAGCCTCGTCAAGGTACAAGGCGGAATTATAGACAGGCATTATTACTGAAAGCAAATATTTGTACATAACTACGCCCCTTTCGTTTTGATTATATCTTTATTATTTTATCATATTTACAGCTTAATGTCAAGAAAGTAAAAAAGCCCCGATACTCGAGGCTTTATTTATACTATAAGCTTGATTAAAAGCTCAACGACGAGAACGGTTCCGCACGCAGAGGCTGCAACGACTAAGAGGCTACGATTGAAATACGATAGCACAAGAGCCACTAAAAAGCCACAAATCGCGGATATGAGATACGAGGTTGAGAAAAAGATTGCGGGGATTGTCATAACAGACAACACGGCATATGGTACATAGTACAAAAACGAGCGCACAAAGGTGTTCTTTATTTTCTTCTTAATTAACACCATTGGCACCATACGAACAAGATAAGTAACTCCCGCCATTACAAGAAGGTACAAAAGAAAGGGTCCTGCTTCAACCATCTATATCCACCTCTTTCTCTTGCTCTGGCGGAAGCGGTGCTACAAGAGCGAATACCACGCTTGCCACTATTGTGCAAATTATTATGATAAAGCCACTTGAGATATGCTTGCTCAAGAATGGAATAAAATTAAATACACAGCTAAGTGCTATTGCGAAAAGCGAGCAAAGAAGCACGGGGCGCTCTTTTCTTGCAACGGGAGTAACGATTGCCACGAACATTGCGTAAATGGCAATTCCAAGTGCTGAAATTACAATTGCTGGCAAAATATTTCCTGCAACTGCGCCAAGGAGTGTACCAAGAGTCCAGCCTATAAAGGGGGTTAGGGTTATGCCATACATATATTTTCTGCCAACATCCATTCCCTTTGAGGACGAAACGGCAAAGACCTCATCGGTGTTCACGAAGGAAACGAGAAATTTATCAACAAGACGAACGCTCTTGCCGAATTTTTGCGACAAGGAAACGGACATAAGCGCATATCTTAGATTGATTATGAGCTGAGTTGCGCCAAGCTCAAGAAGTGTGCCACCGCCAACAATAATCGGCACGCCTGCAAGCTGTCCCGCAGAGGTGACATTAAGCATCGAAATAAGCACCGCTTGCCATATATCAAGCCCCGAATTCACCGCGGTTATACCAAAGGCAAAGGCTACAGAAAGATAGCCAAGACAGATAGGAAATCCGTCCTTTATACCCGCCATAAAATTGTTTTGCTCTCTCATTTTTCTCTCCTTTCGTTTTTCTCGTAAAGCATATTAACACAAACCGACTTGGAATTCAAGATAAAAAGCAAAAAAAGCCGAGAAAATCTCGGCTTTTTGTTTTTAAACAAAGTCTGGGGTTGAAAGGTATCTTTCTCCGCTATCTGCAAGCACGACAACGATTGTTTTACCTGCGCTCTCCTCGCGTTTTGCAATTCTTGTAGCAACGGCAAGCGCTGCGCCCGAGGAAATTCCAACGAATATTCCCTCTGTGCGAACAAGCCTTTTTGCGTAGTCGTATGCCTCGTCATCGGTTGCGGTTAGGATTTCATCATAGATAGAGGTGTCCATTGTTTTTGGGACGAAATTTGCGCCTATACCCTGAATTTTGTGTGCTCCTGCCCTACCCTTTGACATAAGTGGCGATGACTCGGGCTCTACGGCAATCATTTTTGCCTTTGAATTCATTTTTTGCTTTAGATAGCGCGCGGTTCCCGAAAAAGTTCCGCCTGTGCCGACAGTGGCTACAAAATAGTCAAGCTTACCCTCTGTGTCTCGCCAAATCTCGGGACCTGTGGTGTTAAAATGCGCATCTGGATTTGCGCTATTTTCAAATTGATTGGGAATAAAGGAGTTGGGAATTTCACCCGCAAGCTCGCTTGCCTTAGCTATTGCGCCCTTCATTCCAAGCTTACCATCAGTAAGCACAAGCTCTGCACCATATGCGGACATAAGCTTACGGCGCTCAAGAGACATAGTATCGGGCATTACAATAATACATCTGTAGCCCTTTGCAGTTGCAATTGCGGAAAGTCCTATACCTGTATTACCAGAGGTTGGCTCTATAATCACTCCGCCAGTCTTAAGCTTGCCTTCCTTTTCTGCATTTTCTATCATTTGCTTAGCTATTCTGTCCTTTGCGCTTGAGGTTGGATTAAATGCCTCGAGCTTGACTAATATTCTTGCGTTTACGCCCTCGCTTTTGGCAAATCTCGACACATCAACGAGGGGAGTGTTGCCAACAAGCTCGGTAATTGAGTTATAAATTTTCATTATTCCTTCTCCAAAATTTCCTTAAGAACGGGATAAATAGTCTGTGCCATTCTCATAAAGCCAAGGTCGGTTGGGTGACAGCCCTCAACTGTACAAATCGAGCGGTCCGTGTCGCCAAAATAGGCTTCTCCGTCTATAAAATAAACATTCTTGTCACCGTTTGCAATTGCGTTTTCATATGTTTTTCTTATGATATTGCGTCTTTTGATGTTATCTGCCTTATCGCTATCAAAGTCGGGCTTTGTCATAAAAACAACGGGGAGTGTCGGTTTTTTCTCTCTTATAATCTTAAAAAACGTCTCGTGAGTTGCCTCAAGATGCTCGGGTGTTGGTGCGTTATGGTCATAGTCCATAACAAATACGCTCATATCAAGATTTTTTATATAGTCCGCCATTTGAGGCTCGCCCTTAGCGTTGCCAGAAACACCAAGATTTATGTACTCGGTATCGAGCCAGCGGGTAACTATAGACACATAACACTTTGAAACTGATGAAGCACAACCGCCCTCTGTGATTGACGAGCCATAGAAAACAATAGGCTTTTCGTGCTTATATGGGTCGGGGGCTTCGATTTGTGCATCGTCGTCAATTGAAATCTCAATATCTAACACAGGCTCGTTCCTTGGCAAAAGGAGAGATACTGTGTCCATTTTAGGCTCTTTTACAAAGGTATTTTCAAACTCTGTTATTCCATAATTAGTCGGGGTTAAGATGCCAAGACGGTATTGGTCCTTGCCATTTCCTATCATAACATCTATTCCGCAGGAGCCAGAAAGAGGGATTGCCCAGTCGATGTTATTACTCTCTACTACTGCCTTGATTTTTATAGTGCTTGAGTTTGTCTTGAAGCGAACACGCACACCTGCACCCGCAAAAACACGCACACCTGTGTATTCGTTTACCGCTTTCGCGACATCCTCGTCCATTCGAACAATTCTGCCGTTTTTACTCAATATCGCTCCGTGGAGCTGTATTGGTGAGTCCTTGAAATTATATGTTTTCATTTTTACCTCTTTGAAATTTAGCTATACTATTATTTTAGCTTATTGCTTTTGAAAAGTCAATTGATTATATAAAAAAGCGTTTTTATTTTTGAGCATTTTAGCAAATTGTCGTATTATCACGAATGATTTTTTAAGTTTTTCGAAAAAAAGACTTGACAGAGGTTTTTTTGTGTGATATAATGAGTCCACCTTGTGACGAGCGAGGTCATATAAGCCGATGTGGCGGAATGGTAGACGCCACGGACTTAAAATCCGTTGGGAAGTAATTCCCGTACCGGTTCGAGTCCGGTTATCGGCACCAAGATATCGCGGGGTGGAGCAGCCTGGTAGCTCGTCGGGCTCATAACCCGAAGGTCGTGTGGTTCAAATCCCGCCCCCGCAACCAAAAAGAAAAGTCGCGCAAGCGGCTTTTTCTTTTTGTACTTTTCACTATTCTCTTTTCACTCTTCACTTTTCTCTAAATCTCCCACGCGACTTTTCCAGAGAAGAGATAAGAGAGAAGAGAGAAAAGAAAAGGTAGCTTTTCTCCCTTTGGTCGAAAAGCATTGATTTTTGATTAAAAATGTAATATAATGATTTCAAAGAGAGGTGAAGACAATGAAT
>JAFTIV010000002.1 GCA_017456685.1 Clostridia bacterium
ATACGAGATGAAATATAAGGAGCTTCCGCCTGCTATTTCCATTAACGAGGCTGTTGAGCTTGCGAAGCAATATGCTGAGGACGGCGCACCATCCTACATAAATGGTGTTTTGAATAATATTGCTAAAAAGGGATTTTAATAATTGAAAATAGGCAAGGCTCGCATACGCCTTGCTTTTTAGCACCGAATTTTATATTGGAAAGGAGGAAATATGGCAGTATCATATAGATTTGATGAAAACGGAAATGAGCGTCCGCCAGAGACAAGAAGTGTAACCTGGGTAAATGAATATGTTAAATCTCTTGTCGAGGAAGAGGTTCAGCTTCAGGATTTTTATTTGTCGGGTGAAATTTCGAATTTCAAGAGCCATTCCTCCGGACATTTGTATTTTACCTTGAAGGATGAAAACAGCGAAATAAAGGCTGTGATGTTTAGAACATATGCTTCAAGAATTAGATTTGCGCCTAAAAACGGAATGAAGGTTCTCGTGCACGCAAGAGTTGGTGTTTACGAGAAGGCGGGAGCATATCAGCTTTACGTTGATTCTATGCAGCCCGACGGAATTGGCTCACTTTATCTTGCGTATGAGCAATTGAAGGCAAAATTAGCTAAAGAGGGCTTATTTGACGAGGAACACAAAAAGCCCCTACCTAAAATTCCCAAATCCATTGGAATAATTACATCTCCTACAGGAGCTGCTGTAAGAGATATTATAAAGGTTTGCAAAAGAAGGTATCCATTTGTTAAGCTTGTGTTATTTCCATCTGCTGTTCAGGGTGAAAGCGCTCCACAGGAGCTTACAAGAGCAGTTGAATATCTTACCGCTACAGACTATGTTGACTTAATAATTATAGGCAGAGGCGGAGGATCAATTGAGGATTTGTGGGCCTTTAATGATGAGGGCTTGGCAAGGGCAATTTATAATTCCCATATTCCTATAATTTCGGCTGTTGGACATGAAATAGACTTTACAATATGCGATTTTGTTGCAGATGTGCGCGCGGCAACACCATCTCACGCCGCAGAGCTTGCGACTCCCGATATGACGGAGCTTTCATTTGCTATCAATACCTTTGTTGGTCGCTCGTATAAGGCTATTAAAAATACGCTCGATATGCATAAGAGAAGGCTACTTGAGCTTGAAAAGAGCAAAATTATGAAAAACCCGTTACTTCTTTTTGATGCAAAGAAAATGCAACTTTTGACAATTGTCGAAAATCTGTCTCTTGCGATGTCTAACAAAAACAAGGATTTGAGAGCAAGGCTGTCTAAGGTTGGCGCAGAGCTTAACGCGCTAAGCCCGCTTTCTGTTTTGGCAAGAGGCTATGGAGCGGTATATAACGAGGGCGGAAAAATAATAAAGAGAGTTACCGACGTAAACGTCGGTGAGAATATAAGTGTTAAAATGAGCGATGGCTCGATTAGCGCTACTGTAAACACTATTGAAGGTGAGGTAAAATAATATGCCTACAAAAAAGGAAACTACATTTGAAAACGCTATTGAGCGTCTTGAAGAAATAGTAGAAATGCTTGAAAGCGGTGAAGCACCACTTGATGAATCCCTTTCATTGTTTGAAGAGGGAGTTAAGCTTGTTAAAATGTGTAATGATAAGCTTGAAAAGGCAGATGCATCCGTTACAAAGCTTGTAAATGTTGATGGCGAGCTTGTGGAAAAGCCATTTGAGGAAGATGAAGGAAATGAAAATTGATGAGCGCATAGAAGCATTTTCTGCAATTGTAGAAAATGCCTTAAAAAAATATATAACCGTAAATGGCTATGGCCTTGAGGATGCAATGAAATATAGCTTACTCTCAGGTGGAAAAAGGCTAAGACCAGTTATTGTAGTGGAGACATATAAGCTATTTTCAAACGATCAAAGCATTGAAAGGGCACTTCCTTTTGCGTGCGCACTTGAAATGATACACACCTATTCCTTAATTCACGATGATTTGCCATCGATGGATAATGATGATTATAGAAGAGGACGGCTTACTAATCACAAGGTTTTTGGAGAGGCTAATGCGCTATTGGCTGGTGATGCGCTTTTAACCTATGCGTTCTCGGTTTTGGCGTCCAATGAGCTTGTAAGCGCTCAAAGCATAAGACTTGCAACTAAGACACTCGCTGATTGCTCGGGCTTTGCTGGTATGGCAGGCGGACAAATGATTGACATTAATACTCATGTAAGCTCCTATGAGGAGCTTGAGCAAATGCATGCATTAAAAACGGGTGCGCTTATAAAATGTGCTACATTGCTTGGATATTTTGCTTATTGTGATACTCCGGACGAAAAGGTAGTAGAGGATTTGACTAAATTTTCTTTAAATCTTGGCATAGCATTTCAAATAAGAGATGATATTCTTGATAAAATTGCCGACGAAGAGGTTCTTGGGAAGCCTGTTGGCTCTGACGAAAAGAACCAAAAGAAAACATCACTTTCATTTATGAGTATAGACGAGGCGCAAAGCAAGGTCGATGCACTTACTAATGAGGCAATTGAGATTATCAGTAAATATTCCAAGGATGGAGAATGTGTGCTTGCTGAGCTTGCAAAATATTTAGTAAACAGAAAAAAATGATTAGATTAGATTTATATTTAAGCAATTATGGATATGTTAAAAGTCGTCAAAGGGCAAAAGCCTTGATTGAGGACGGACATGTAATGCTGAATTCTAAAAAAATTACTAAGCCATCGTTTTTAGTTGACGAGGATGCAGAAAATGTTATTGAAATCAGTGACCCTTGTCCATATGTATCAAGAGGCGGATTGAAGCTTAAAAAGGCTATTGAGCTTGCCAATATTGATATTTTAGACAAGGTTGCGCTTGACATTGGTGCTTCTACAGGTGGTTTTACCGACTGCTTATTAAAGCACGGCGCGAGACGTGTTTTTGCCGTTGATTCAGGAACTAATCAGCTTGATGCAAGTCTTGTTAGAAATGACAAGGTTGTTTCATTGGAAAATTACAATGCACGAAATATAAGTCTTAATGATATAGGTGAGCTTTGTGATATCGTTACAATTGATGTGTCCTTTATATCTCAAACATATATTTTGCC
>JAFTIV010000140.1 GCA_017456685.1 Clostridia bacterium
AGAGCATAGTTCTTTGCCTTGTACAAGGATTTGTGATAAATGAGATTGTCCTCTGCTGTGAGGGCTGTTTTTTCGCCATTGAAAATCTGCTTTGCCAAGGCAAGCATATAATCGTAAAGATACTCGCTTGTAGCAGTCATTACAAGGTCGTCGCCCCACGCATAGATTGCAAAATCGTTTTGCTCGTTAAGCTTTTTTCCAACGCTTAGAGAAATCTCGCGACACGCACCGAGCACAATCTCGTGCGCATGCTCGCTTTCGTTTTTATCCACAATTTCAATGTCAACATTATATTTTGTCTTAATATGGCTCTTTAGTGCGCTTGCGTATTCGCCAAGGGCTGTGTCTGTAAAATCGTATGTAATTACATAATCGGTTGCGCCATTTTCAAAAATTGTAAGAGTCTGCGCCTCTGGCTCGTCAGGGTCGATAATGTCAGCTGGGTCCTTTGGCTCCTCGCTTGAGCTTTCCTCACTCGATGAGCTTGAGCTCTGCTCGCTTGACGAGCTTGAGCTCTCACTTGATGAGCTACTTGAGCTTGATGAGCTACTTGAGCTTGATGAGCTCTCGCTCTCGTCCTCGCACGACACAAGCACAAGTGTGCCAAATACCATTAAAAACACAAGCAATAGGCTTAAAAATCTTTTCATTATTCTCTCCTTTTCGCACACAGGGTGCGATTTTTTATTTTTCAATATACATTATGCTATTGCGCTCGAGGCGGATTTTTGCCTTACCGCCCTCGAATTTAACTGAATAGTCCTCGAGCATTGTTCTGTTCTCGTCAACGACAATGACCTTAGCGCCTGTCATATCAAGCGAGCCAAAATCAACCTCTGCGCGCATCGGGCGCTTGTTGTCGTCCTCGGCATAGTAGGTTATCATTGCGCCTACCCTGTCGCCGTTTTTCGCACAAATGACATACAAATCGTCGTTGCTTGTGCTTGCCTCAACCTGATTTCCAAGCTCGTAAAGCTTAGAATATATAAGGAAGGGGTAATAGCCCTTAAGCGGGCGGTAGGTGTACATATCGAAAAGTCCGTTAAAGCCTGTTGGGCGCGCATCATAGTACATAAGCATATCAATATCGGGGTTGTTTTGTCCGCACGCAAAGCACGCAGAGGTAAATGCAGCACCCTTCATACCGATAATTTGCTCGATTGAATAAACAAAATCGTCGCTCCAGCCACGCACATAGTTCCATTCATTAAGAATGCTTTCGGCATTTCCATAGCCAGCACGGCGCACAATGTCGCGAATGCTTGAGCCCTTTCTCGACATATTTTTTGGCTCTGTTCCGTACCAGTGCCACGAGATAAAGTCCATAGGTGGATTTTCGTCCTCTATGTTGGCAAGGAAGCGCTTTAGCCAGTCCTCGTTCCACGCAAGGGCGGGTCCGCCTATTTTGAGGTGTGGGAAGCACTTTTTAAGGTGCTTTGCAGTTATGCAATATAAGCGCGCATATTCCTTCTCCGTTCCACCCCAGGTGCGCTTGTTTGTGCTATCGTCAGGGTCAAGGTCGGGCTCGTTCCAAATTTCCCAATACTCTATGTCCATATTGAAGCCGTCTGCCCAGCCCTGTGTATAGTGCCTTATAATATGCTCGCAAATTCTTGCCCATTTTTCAAAATCGGGCGGGGGGAGTGTGCCGTATTTTTTAACCCCGTGCTCAATCTTTGAGCCGAGGCGATAAAATGGCTTCGCTCCGTATTTGAATATTTGCTTCATATAGTTATCGGTGCAGGCAAAGTCGTAGCTATTTGGGTCGTTCTCGTCCGCGTTAAAGTTAGGGAAAATGGCTTGAATATCAACAGTATGCTCTCCGCCATAGCCCGAAAAGAATCCTGCGTCGTGAACTCTTGCGTAAGGGATTTTCGCCTGCGCGTAGGTGTCCTGGTTTCCGCGTGTTTGGTCTGCTCCTGCTACAACGGGTCCGTTATTTACCGCGTGCATCACCTTGATTTTGCCGATTTCATTATTACAGTCTATCTTGATTTCGTTCTTTTGAGGCGCGCTTGGTCTGTTCCAAATATTCATCGCAACATATTTAAGCGCCTCAAGCTGTTCCTCGCTCAGGCTTCCGTCACGATAGATGCCGACATCAAGGGTTACAACACCGCCACCGTCGTGAACTCTGCACACATAGTCGGTTATATATTCCTTGGTATAGCCGAGCCCAAACGAGCCCCAGCTTGCGCCTATTCCGCTATCACTAACACCAAGCGGTGCTAAAATGTGAGCCTGCGCCTTGCCATTTACAAAGCGCTCTGTGGGTATAAAGTCAAGATTATTAAACTCTCCGCAGACAAAATCCTCGTCTGGGTAGTTCATTTTAAGACCGTTTCCAAGTCCGCCATTGAGGGCGACTATTGCATCGGGATTTCCCGCCTTGCACGCCTTATAGAGTGGCTCAAGAAGCTCGTCTGTGTATTTAAAGTGGTCGCGATAACAGCCGTCAACCCACCAGCCCTTAATTCTGTCGCCATATCTTAGTGAATACTCCTCAAGCACGCTTGCCCAGCGCTTAACAAAATCCATTGTAACGCCCGCCGAGCGAGGCTCAACAAAGCCAAATTTCGCGCCTATGTCCTCACTTTTATAGGGTCCGTCTCCTGTAAAATAGAGGAAAAGGTCTATTCCGTATCTCTCAAGAGCATTTGATAAATCCATTATCAAATCGCGAGTTGAGCAAGCCTCGCCAGGCTTAGTGCCTGCGATTTTGTCAAAGGTGGCATTAGGGGCAATCATATGCTTAGTGCCCTGCATTACTGTGATTACATAATACTTAGCGCCTATTTCGTTGAGCTGACGAGCGAGCTTTTTTACATCAAAGCCATCTACAAGCTCGTCCCACGAGGTGCATTTTCCGTAGCTGTTTGGCAAATCGGGATTGTTTTGTATCACATAAAGGAAGTGATTGAAAACTCCCCAACGATAGTCGTAAAACTTGTCAATGTAGTTCATAAAATCTCCTTATTTTAAGTGCGAAGTGTTGAGTGGCGGGGTCGCCCCGCGGGCAGAAAAACAATGAAAACAGTGCCGAGGCGCGTTTTCTACCTTTTTTCTTCACTTTTCATTTTTCTTTCTTCACTCTTCATTCCCATGCACAATCGTGCTTATCGAATTTACAGGAAGCTTATAGCTCTTGCCCTCAAGGGTGATTACTTGGTCAAATGGGTATGGGTTATAGATTACGAGAACTTTTTCGCCATCGGGATTTTTGAAGGCAATTGAGCTTGATGAAAGCTCGCCCTTGATTTCGACATACTTAGCACCGCGCTTTACATATTTAGAAAGGTGCTTCATAAGGTAAAATTCGGGGGTGAGTGTCGCTTTTTTGTCCTTTACTGTAACAAGAGAGTTTTGGTGCCAGCCCCATGTGCTTGACTGTCCCTCCTTAAGCGCCAAATTCCAATAAACATATGCACTTGCGCCAAAGCGGAAGTAGTGCCTTGCAAGCCCAAAGACCTCCATAGCCCTTTCCCAAGTGTTTTTGCCGTCACCGCACTCGCTCTCTGTTTGGATTATCTCAAGCTCGGGGTAGTCGTCTCTTGTTTGTGGGAGTGCATATTTTCCTGCCCATTGATAGCCAACGCCCTTTATGTATTTTCTTGCGTCCTTATTTTGCATTGCAATGCCAAGGTAGTGGCAATATTTTGTCCAAGAATAGCGCCAGTCGCCCTCGGGGCCATTTATTGTGCCGTAGAAGATATCAACACCCTCGCCCTCAAGCGCAGGTCCAAGATAGCCACCGATAAAGTCGGCAAGCTCATCTCCGTGCCAAACGCAGGACGGGAAAACCTGATTGCTACAGGGCTCGTTTTGCGGATGAATGTGAATAAGCGGAACGCCCGCCTCGTGGTAGGCTCTTACATATTTCTTAAAGTAGAGCGCGTACGCCTTTAAATTTTCGGGGGTTCTGTTAAATACTCCGTTGCTATATGCGCGCTGAGTTTTCAGCCACAGGGGCGGGCACCAAGGAGATGCAAACATTTGCATCTGTGGCTGTCTTTTTACTCCCTCCAAGATTAGTGGGAGAAGCAATTTTTCGTCGCGCTCGATGGAGAAATGCTCCATTTCATAGTCGCCCTCTTGCTCGTTATAGGAATAGAAGCTCGTTGAAAAATCGCTCGCTCCTATAGGGGTGCGACAATAGTTAAAATTGCTATTTTCGGGCAAGAAAAGCTCGTCAAGCATCGCTTTTTTGTCCTTTTCGCTAAGCTCGTTAAGTGCAAGGGCGCTAAGCTCGCTAAAGCAACAGCCAAAGCCTCTTATTTCCTGCCTTTCCTCGCCAAGAGTGAGTGCTATTCCCTCTTTTCTTGCCGTTTTGCCCTCTTTCCAAAATTCCTTTTCTGTGCTTGTTATAATCATTTTTAATCCCTCATATCAAATGTTATTTTAAACTCGCTCGCTCCCTTAGGAAGCTCGTATTCGATTATATATACCGAATACTCTCCCTTTATGTGTCCCTTTATTGTTTTTTCGGTCACGCTTGGGGTGATTTTGTCCTCGGTTATTAGGTGAGTGCCATCAATTACGAGCACACCATCGACCATTTTCGGCTCGCTGATTGCGATAAAGCGCTCCGTTATCGTCTTTTGCTCGGTAAGAGCAAATTTGTCGGTCAGCGTGATTGCGTGCTCGGCAAAGTCAAAGCTTCTTTCAACGCTTTTTACAAAGTCCTTGCCGTATGCAATTGCAATGTCCATATAAGCGCGCTCGCTCGCCTCGTCGTAGTGAACAACAACATCCTCGCGCCTGATGCTGTCCTCGCCCTCTCCGTCGAAAAACGGCATACTGTGTGCGTAGGCGCTCGGGTTAAAGTGGGTGTATCTTTTCTCTGTATGGTAGCCGTCAACATATGGTCCTGCGCCAACATCGGCAATCACCTGCTTGTTTTTCCTTGCCAAGATGAAGGTGCCGACATCTATGTGATTGTGGCTCTCGCCATTGTTTCCGCCCTTTGTCGCAAAGCCATAATCGCCCTTGCGCTTGAAGAAATATGACGAGCCCTCGGTTGCGTAGGTTACATCGCTTTTTACTCCGTCGCTTAGATTGTCCTTGCTATAGTAGATTATTGCGCGAAGGGCAAAGTTAAAGTGCGTATTGTCCTCTACCACCAAGCCAAGGTCGGGTGGGAGCGCCTCAATCTCGTCGCCATAAACGGAGCGAAGCATATGAGGCAAGCCAAAGAAATATTTTTGCATTACATTACTATCGCTAAAGGTCACAAGAACATCGCGCTGTAGGAAGGTCTTTTGAAGGAACTTGGCAATTTCCTTAACCTTGGGGCGCTTAAACCAGTCAACCGCACCGCCCGTCAGCTCGCGCTCGAGCATCGCGTAGGAGCAAAAGAAGCCGAAGCCGAACGCCCAGTAGCCAACGCTCTCGACGCACATTCCGTCGTCCTTATAGCTTGCGAGATAGCACTCCATTGATTTATGTAGTCTTTCCTGATTTGCAAAAAACAGCTCGGGTGCCTCGTACATAAGAACTCCGCCGACACCGCCCGCGCAAACGGCTGTCCAGTTGTTGTCGTGCTTTTCCCAAAAGTACTCTCTTGTAAGGTAGGGCTCAATTGTGCGCCTTCTTAGCTCGTAGGTAATCCTGTCAATAAGAAGCCTCGGGAAGCGGTCCTTGAACAGATTTTTAATCTCCGCAAGGGACAATGCAACGCTTGAGGCAAAAATGTCGATAAGCCCAAAGTCGAAGTCCTCGGGGGTTTTGCCGTAATATTGCATTGAATAGTGCCCAAGAGGAGCCCAGGTGTAGTCGTCAAGGTATGCCCAGACGGCTTTTAAAAGGCTGTTATAATATTCCTCGTTGTCGGGGTAAATCAGCGCAAGAAGCGCGCTTGATTGAAGATGGTCAAATTGTAATCTCCAAAGCCCGTTGTCATCTTTTCCAAGAATTTCCTGTGCCGAATGGGCGCGAGGCTCGGTCTTAAATGCCTCGTCATAAAGCGCCTTAAGCTCGCGTCTGTGTTGTGCAAGCTCGTCGCTTTCTCTTACTCTTTTCCAAAGCGCCTTGTCGCAAGCAAAATCTAACATAATAGCTTCTCTCTTTAAAAATATTAGTGCTAAAGCACTACCTAAATGTTACCATATTATATATTTAATTTCAACTGTTTTCAAATAAATTTAATGTAAATTTGAGCATTTCTTGTCACAAGCAATAGGGCTGTCGCCCTAAGCGATAGCCCCTTTTTGTTATTTTTTCACAAGAGTGCCCGCCTCGACAACTCCGCGCACGGAGATAAGGGGGTAAATGCGCGCCCCTGTGCCGATAACTGTGCCTGGATTTAAGACGCACGAGCAACCGACCTCTGCCCCGTCACCGACAAATGCACCGACCTTGCGCCTTCCTGTTTTATGCTCCTGTTGCGCGTGAATTACGACCTCGCTCTTATCGCCCTTAAGATTAGAGCAAATCACGCCCGCGCCAAGGTGTGCGCCATTTCCAAGCACGCTATCGCCTACATAGTTATAATGTGGCACCTGCACCTTATCAAGAAGCACGCAATTCTTTAGCTCACTTGAATTGCCGATAACGCACCCCTCGCCACAGACAACTCCGCCACGAATAAACGCGCCCTGACGAATTTCTGTCCCTGCGCCTATTATTGCAGGGGGCAAAATGCGCGCCCCTGTGTCGATTTTTACACCCTCACCTATCAAAACACCCTCGCTATACCAAGAAAAGCCATTTGGCGGACTTTTGAGAAGCTCCTCTATGTGCGCGCTAAGAGAGTCGAGAATTTGCCAAGGGTACTCGCATTTTTTAAAGAGCGACTCAAGATGCGGTACTCTGCACGAAAATAACGATTTTGTTCTTATCATATCAATCACCTCGCGCTTAGTATATGCGCCCCTCGCGAAAAATACACGCATAGCTCTTGAAAAAGCTTTAAATTTCGTGTATAATATTTTTAGATATTGCCAACGCCTTTGCGCTTTCGGTTGTCTATTTATATACAAGCAACATATCACAAAGAGGAAATTTAATATGAAAAAATCAAGGGCTTTAATACTTATTTCGGTTTTGATGCTTCTCGTTTTCGCCTTCTGCGCGTGCGAGATGGTCGTTCCTGTTCCTGACGACGGGCTTAGCGCGTACGATATTGCGGTTAAGCACGGCTTTGTTGGAACTGAGGAGGAATGGCTCGCAAGCCTAAGGGGCACAGACGGTAAGGACGGACGCGACGGTGTTGATGGCACAAACGGCATCGACGGTAAGGACGGTCTTGACGGCAAGGACGGCGAGAGTGGAATTATCGAGCAACCCGTAAACCAAACAATCACAAACAATGAAATCACAATAAATGGCGAGGCTACTGATGTTCGCTATGCCTCTGGCGTGGCTCTAAAGAGCGCTGTGTGCATTTCGTGCGCCTTCACCGACAAAGTAACCCTCTCGAGCTATGGCTCAGCAGGCGCTGGCGTTATTTATGAGCTTGAGGACGACGGAAGCGCATTCATCATTACAAATCACCATGTCGTTTATGATGCAGACTGTAACACCTCAAATAAAATAAGCAACAAAATCTCCGTTTTCATCTACGGAATGGAATATGCCGACTTTGCAATTCCCGCTACATATGTCGGTGGCTCAATGACCTACGATATTGCGGTTTTAAGAATTGAAAAGAGCGATATTTTAAAGAGCGCCAAGGCTCGCGGTGTTGCCTGCCCTGTATCAATTGATGCTAAGGCATCGGTTGGCGAGGCGGTTATCGCGGTTGGCAACCCAGAGGGCGAGGGCTTCTCTGTTACAAGCGGAATTATAAATGTCCTCTCCGAGGAAATCGAAATGGATTTGCCCGACGGGTCGGGAGCTATTGATATGAGAGTTATGCGTACTGATACTGCGGTAAATGGCGGTAACTCGGGTGGCGGTCTTTTCGATGCAAGCGGTAAGCTTCTCGGCATTGTAAATGCGAAGCTCGTCAAGGAGGAGGTTGACAATATCGGCTATGCAATTCCTATCTCTCTTGCGCAGGCGATTGCGGAAAACATTATCGACTTCTGCTTTGAGACCGATTGCGAGACCGTTATGCGTCCTCTGCTTGGAATTGAGGTCTATATGAGCGATGTTTACACCGAATACAACACCGAAACGGGCGAGCTTGATATAATCGAGGAAAACAAGGTAAACTCGGTTTCGGCAACGGGCATTGCAAATGGCAAGCTTGTGGCGGGCGATATAATCAAGTCAATCACCGTAGGCTCAAAAACGACGAACATCACTCGTCAGTTCCAATTCATCGAGGCGCTTATGTACGCAAGAGAGGGCGACATAATTACAGTCGTTGTTGACCGCCCAGGCATTCTTACAACAACCGAAAAAACGCTTCAAATCACAGTCACAGACTCCTGCTTTAATGCAGAAAAATAAAATATAGCTATCACAAGCGAGCAAGCACGCGGGAAAGGGCCTATGTGCTTGCTCTTTTTTGTAAATTAAGCCCCTTTATTTTTTGCGCTGATATTGATTTTGTCCTTTCTTTGCTGTATAATGAAAGCAAGATGGTGAAAAGACAAGTCTTTTCAAGAATAAAAATAAAAACAAAGGAGCTTTTATGAGAAAAGAAAAGGTTATTCAATTTGGCGAGGGAGGCTTCCTTCGTGGCTTCGTTGACTGGATGCTCCAGTTCGTAAACGAGCAAACGGACTTCAACGGTAGCGTTGTTGTCGTACAGCCCATTCAAACAGGTCTTTGTGACAAATTAAGCGCACAGGGCTGTGTATATACTCACCTTTGTCGTGGCGCAGAGGGTGTGCTTGAAAAGAAAATCGATGTTATATCGCGCTGTGTAAAGCCCTATGATGAATTTGATAAATATCTCGCTCTTGCAGAAAACCCCGATTTTCGCTTTATTATCTCAAACACCACCGAGGCGGGAATTTGCGTAAACAAAACTGACAAATTAACCGACCGTCCCGCAAACGGCTTTGTTGGAAAGCTCACTCAGCTTCTTTTGCGTCGCTTCGAGCTTGGGCTTGGCGGATTTATCCTCATCCCCTGCGAGCTTATTGACAATGCTGGAAACGAGCTTCTTCGTTGCCTGCTTGAATATGCCGACATGTGGGGGCTTAGCGATGAATATAAGTCTTGGCTAAGAGAGGAAAACAAATTCTACAACACCCTTGTGGATAGAATTAACACAGGCTTTCCAAGGGGCGAGGAGCTTGGGATTGACGACCCGATGCTCAACACCTCCGAATACTTCCACCTTTGGGTGCTTGAGGGTGACAAATCTCTCTTTGACGAGCTTCCGCTTGATAAATGTAATTTAAATGTAATTATCACAGACGACCTTGAAAGATACCACACAAGAAAGGTACGCATTTTGAATGGCGCGCACACCTCGCTTGTGCCCTACGCGCTTCTTTCGGGGCTTGACACGGTTAAGTCGTGCATTGACGACGAAAAAATGCTCGCCCACATTAAGGCTTGCATTTACGACGAGATTGTGCCAACGCTTGACCTTCCTAAAAAAGAGCTTCTTGACTACGCAGACAATGTAATCAAGCGCTTCTCCAACCCGTACATAAAGCATTATCTTTCATCAATCGCGCTAAACTCCGTAAGCAAGTTTAGAGTAAGAGTTCTTCCCTCTATTCTTGAATACATAAGGCGCTTTGACAAAATGCCGAAAAATCTTATATTCTCCTTTGCGAAGCTAATTGACCTCTATCGCACCGATATGACAAACGACGACCCCGAAATTACCGCCTTTATGAGAGGCGCGAGTGTTGGGGAAATCCTTGCAAATAGCGAGCTTTGGGGACAGGACCTATCATTCCTTTGCGACGAGGTTTCAAAATATGTTAATAAATAAGCTCGACAATGTCGAAATAAGCCCAGATACAGGTCACAAGCACGCGCGCGTGCCGATAAGGGCGGGCGAGGCGGTTATAAAGTATGGCGAGGTTATCGGGCGGGCGACGGCTGATATTGCCGTTGGCGAGCTCGTTCACACTCACAACCTAAAAACCGCGCTTGAGGGCAAGCTTGAATACACATATGAGCCCTTTGAGCCCATTGTAAAGCCAACCGAGTGCGATGCCTACTTTGACGGCTATGTGCGCGAAAATGGCGATGTTGGAATTCGAAACGATATTTGGATTATTCCAACCGTTGGTTGTGTGAATAAGACCGCTGAGCGCCTTAGCAGGCTAACAGGAGCTAAATGCTTTACTCACCCATACGGATGCTCACAGCTTGGCGATGACCAGCTTACAACTCAAAAAATCCTGAGCGCGATGGTTAAGCATCCAAACGCAGGCGGTGTGCTTGTGCTTGGTCTTGGCTGTGAAAACAACAATATCGGTGTGTTCAAGACCTTTCTTGGCGAATACAACCCAGAGCGCGTAAAATTCCTTGTCGCTCAGGAGCACGAGGACGAAATTGCCGTGGGTGTGGCTCTAATTGACGAGCTAAAGGCTTATGCGCGCCGTGCAAGGCGCGAAAAAATCCCCGCCTCTCGCCTTGTTGTAGGCTTGAAATGCGGTGGGAGCGATGCCTTCTCGGGCATTAGCGCAAATCCGCTTGTTGGTCGCTTCTGCGATAAGCTCTGCTCTATGGGTGGCGCTTGCGTGCTTACCGAGGTTCCCGAAATGTTCGGTGCTGAGCATCTTTTGATGAAGCGCTGTGCAAGCCGTGAGGTTTTTGACAAAACAGTTTCACTTATAAACGATTTTAAGGATTACTATACGCGCCATAATCAGGTAATTTACGAAAACCCCTCACCAGGAAACAAGGCGGGCGGAATTACCACTCTTGAGGAAAAGTCGCTTGGCTGTATTCAAAAGGGTGGCTCCTCAACGATTGTCGATGTTTTGAATTATGGCGAGCGCGTTACAAAATCGGGCTTGTCGCTTCTTAATGGTGTTGGAAACGATATGGTTGCAGTCACCAACCTTATGGCAAGCGGTGCGCACCTTATTCTGTTCACAACGGGCAGAGGCACGCCCCTTGGAAGCGCTGTACCAACAATAAAAATTTCAACTAATCGCGCCCTGTTTGATAAAAAGCTCTCTTGGATTGACTTTGACTCAAGCCTTACGCTTGATGGTGTTGAGCTAAGAGATGAGCTCTTTGAGCATGTATTATGGGTCGCAAGCGGTGGATACACACAAAACGAGAAAAACGGCTATGAGGAAATAGCTATATTTAAGGACGGAGTTACGCTATGAGCTTTATAAACGATAAATTTATGCTAAAAAACGACACAGCTATTGAGCTTTACGAGGCGGTTAAGGACCTGCCTATTATCGACTACCATTGTCACATAAGCCCCAAGATGATAGCTGAAAACTACAAATTTAAGAACGCAACCGAGCTTTTCCTCGGCGGTGACCACTACAAGTGGCGCCAGATGCGTACAAACGGAGTTGACGAGAAATACATAACAGGTGATGCGCCCGATTACGAGAAGTGGCTCGCGTTTGCGAAAACTATGCCCTATCTTCTTGGCAATCCGCTTTATCACTGGACTCACCTTGAGCTTAAGAGATACTTCGATATTGACGAGGTTCTTTGCGAGGAAAGCGCTAAGCGCATTTGGGACAAGGTAAACGCTTGCCTTGAAAGGGACGAATTTTCGACACAGGGTCTTATAAAGCGCTCTGGAGTTGAGGTTATTTGCACAACAGATGCGCCCTATGACACGCTTGAGTATCACAAGGCTCTTAAGGACTTCGAGGTTAAGGTTATTCCCGCTTGGCGCCCCGACATTTACGACATTAAGCCCGATTTCGGTGAGAGAATGGACTATTTCCACGAAAACGGCTGTCGCCTTGCCGACCACGCGGTTGACAGAATGGACGACGAAACAATAAACGCACTTATCACCCTCGGCAGAGAGTACGCAAAGCGCGGTTGGGTATGGCAATTACATATCGGTGCGCTTAGAAACAACAACTCGAGAATGCTCAAAAAATTAGGTCCAGACACAGGCTTTGACTCGATAAATGACTTTGAGATTGCGCGCGGACTTTCCAAAATCCTCGACACTCTTGATAGCGAGGGCGCGCTTCCTAAAACTATTCTCTATTGTCTAAATCCTAAGGACAACTATGTTCTTGGAACTATGCTCGGCAACTTCCAAGGCGGTGTTCCTGGTAAAATTCAATTCGGCTCTGGCTGGTGGTTCAACGACCAGCGCGACGGTATGGTCGCTCAAATGCGTGCCCTTGCCAACCTCGGTATGCTCTCTCGCTTCGTGGGTATGCTTACCGACAGCCGTAGCTTTGTTTCCTACACCCGTCACGAGTATTTTAGACGCATTTTGTGCAATCTCATAGGCGAGTGGGTTGAGGATGGCGAATATCCACGCGATATGGACACTCTTAAGAAAATTGCACGCGACATTTGCTATTTCAACGCAAAGAATTACTTCGATTTCTGCTAACTCTGCACACAGGGTGGCAAATACCAAGCAAAAAAGACAGGCTACGGGCTTCGTAGCTTGTCTGCTTATGAGGATTTTATATGAGTATTAAAAATGTTGTTTTTGATTTCGGTCAGGTGCTTGTTCATTTTGAGCCAAGATATATGGTTGAGTGCTATGTAAA
This sequence comes from Clostridia bacterium, assembly GCA_017456685.1. Classification (GTDB taxonomy): domain Bacteria; phylum Bacillota; class Clostridia; order Oscillospirales; family CAG-272; genus RGIG2000. The sequence goes on from JAFTIV010000140.1 coordinate 12,579, forward strand.
GGACGAGCCTGATGCCTCGCTCCTTACCGAGGTCGTTTTTGACCGCGCATACTGGGACAAGCTCGACGCCGGCACTATCACAGACGAGGAGGTCCTTGAGCTTTGTCACGCGCGCTTGCCCGAGCGCCTTTGGGCTGTTGCCGATAAAATCTATTATAACTGGATTTACAACATTCCCGAAATCGACAAAATGAGCGATTTAATCGACACTCTGCGCGACAAATACGGCAAAAGGATATTTCTTCTCTCGAACATTTCGAATTATTTTGCCTCTCATTCGGGCGAAATTCCTATTCTCTCGAAAATCGACAAGTGCATCTTCTCTGCCCCCATTGGCATTGTGAAGCCAAGCCACGCGATTTTTGAGCATCTTTGCACCGAGTGTGGCATCTTGCCCGAGGAAAGCATTTTTGTCGATGATAATTTCGCAAATATTTCCTCGGCTAAGGAATTTGGGCTTAACACCTATCGCTTTGACGGCGACGTCTGCGCCCTTCGTGCTTATTTTGACAAGCTTTTTGGAGAGTGAATAAAATGAAAATAATGTCCTTTAACACCCAGCATTGCCTCAATTTCGTTGAGCGACGGGTTGACTATGATATAATGGCTAAGGCGATAAACGACCTTGGCGCTGATGTCGTTGGACTTCAGGAGATGTTTAGCGAGGGCGAGGGGGCTGTGTTTGGCAATCAAACAAAAATCCTTGCCGAAAAGGCGGGCTTTAAATACTATTATTTTGCCAAGGCGATTGATGATGCAGACGGACCCTACGGAAACGCAATCATCTCAAAAATCCCTATCGTGAGCGCGGAAACTATTATAATTCCCGACCCATTTCCTAAGCGCGCGGGCGGTTGGTACGAAACAAGATGCGTGCTAAGGGCGGTTTTGGAAAACGGCTTGACTGTTTTGGTAACCCACTTCGGTCTTGAGCCTGACGAGCAGGAAAACGCACAAAAAACCGTGCTTTCGCTTATCGAGGACAAAAAATGCGTGCTTCTTGGGGACTTTAACATTCGCCCCGACAATGCGCTTCTTGAGCCTATAAGAGCGAAAATGCGCGACACAGCGGAGCTTTTCTCCGCACCTCGCCTTTCGTTCCCGTCAAATGCGCCGACAATGAAAATCGACTATGTCTTCACCTCGCGCGACCTTACACTCCTTAGCGCTGACATTCCCGATATCGTCGCATCCGACCACAGACCATACATAATTGAGATAGAATAGAAAAAGACGGACACAGGTCCGTCTTTTTTGTATTTATTTGTTTGCGAATGGCGCATTTACCATATTCCCGATAAGATACACGAAATCAACAACGCTCATAGGCAATGTTGTCATATTAAAATTAAAGGTAGTAAGAAAGACTGTTGTGCTTCCGCTTTTACCAATTAGCATAATGGGTGAGCCCTGTGCGAATATAATGCCCTCGTAGCTACCAGCATCGGTAACCTCGATATACTCGCCTATTTGCTCGTCTGTGACATTAACTCTATTGAGTATAAACTGCGAAATAAGAGTATCCTCTTCTCCCTCGCTTAGGTAAACCTTTTCTCCCGAGGGGACAGTCTTAGTGTCTCCTAACACAATTCCGCTTCCTGTCGGTGCTGTAGTTGCACCAAGATACCAAACCGCATCGGTATCGTCGGGAATTGACATAGGAGCTACGCCAGCATCAAATATAATTATTTCGTATTTTTCGCTTGTTGGTATCGCCTCGCTCGCAAGATGTCTTGTGACGGTGTAGCTGTATCCCATAAGTGCACTTTCTACAGGCGTGGGGTTTTGACCTGTAACATTTGTGACAAATAAAATGTTGGGGTTATATCCAGCTCCACAGTCCGCGCACACTCCATTCTCTTCCTTGTGCGCGATTCTGTCAAGCTCGGTTGTCTTTTCGTCCTCGCAATTTGCGCATTTTTCAACAAGAGTGCCCTTCCTCCAGCAATATTCTTCTCTTGATACGAGCTTGTAATCGTGACCTATCGCACCGATTGGCACATCATAAAAATACTCGCATCTTGTGCAGTCGTAGCGAGTTATACCGTCCTGCTCGCACTCTGGAGCTCTAATTTGCGTTTCCTTGTAATTATGTCCAAGCTTGTCTGTCGGTGCATCATAATAATCCTGACAAGCGGAGCAAACAAATCGAATTATACCATCGTTAGTACAGGTAGGCAACAAAAGGCTAACAGGGTCGTAATCGTGCGCGCCCCTTGAGCAATCAACCACCTCGCTTGATGATGAGCTCTCGCCCTTCTCGTCCTCGTTGCACGATACAAGCATAATCACGAAAAGAACCGCAAGCAAAAGAATTAGCAATTTTTTCATCTTATATCTCCTTAAAGCATATATACAATACTTATATTATAAACAAATCTAATTGTATTGTCAAGTAATTAAACCAAATCAGCCTCAGCCAAAAAGAAAAGCAACCCAACCGAAAAATCGGTCGGGCTTTTGACGAGTGGAGGCTTTTTGCAAGCAAAAAGAACTTCGCTTAGCTTAGGAAAGCAAGCTTTCCACGCTTGTCGCTCGTTTGCGCACCACATTTGCAAGCAAGTTGCAAAGGGTGATTAGAACAACTCGGTCTCCGCCAAAAAGAAAAGCAACCCAACCGAAAAATCGGTCGGGTTGCTTTTGGCGGAGACGAGTGGATTCGAACCACCGCACCGGTTACCCAGCCTACACCCTTAGCAGGGGCGCCTCTTACAGCCAACTTGAGTACGTCTCCATCGCACTTGCAAACGCCTGTTCCGCGCGTTTGCTTTTCAATTATACACAATTTTTTCTTGCTTGTCAATAGGTTTTTTCTTTTTTTATTTTTGATATAGTTATATTTTTTCAAAAATTTAAAAAAATACTCTTGACATTTGCAAAATATTGTGTTATTATATGTTAGCAAAAACAAATACACCCCTAGCTCAGCGGATTAGAGCATTTGGCTACGGACCAAAGGGTCGAGGGTTCGAATCCCCCGGGGTGTGCCACAGAAAGACAGGAGTAAATCCTGTCTTTTTTACTATATTGGGGGATTCGAACGCAGTCGTTAAGAAATCACTCGGGGAGTGATTTTAGACGGTGACCGAAGAGTTTTGAAAGGCGGTTGAAGAACTTTTCGCCCTTTCAAAAGCCAAGAACGAATCCCCCGGGGTGTGCCACAGAAAGACAGGAGTAAATCCTGTCTTTTTTACTATATTGGGGGATTCGAACGCAG
>JAFTIV010000141.1 GCA_017456685.1 Clostridia bacterium
CATAAATGGCGGAAGCACAAGCGGAAACGCAATCACGATAAGTGGCGGTGAGGTTTATGTATATTGTACGGGTGACGGCATAGATTCCAACAGCACAACATCGAATGGTGGCATTCTCTTCTCGGGTGGAAAAACAGTTGTCATTTGCAACTCGAATGGAAATTCCGCAATCGACACGGAGCGCGGATATTCACACACGGGTGGTATTGTTCTTGCTATTATGAGTTCTGGCGGAATGACAAGTGAGTCTTCAAACGGAAGCTCAACAGGAATGACTACAAAATCCTCTCTTTCTCTTTCAAGTGGCGGTTATGTAGTGGTAAGCGTTGGCGGTAGCGAAATTGTAGCTGTAAAGATGCCCTGCGCGCTTAGCGCATATGCAGTTTATCTTGGTTCAAGCTCAGCGACCATTACAAGCTCCTCATCAAGCTCTGCGGAGTTTAATTCAAATGGAGTTTGCTGGCACGAATAATCAAAAAACGGCTGATTTCAGCCGTTTTTTGATATTATATTATAAAATTTGAAAAAACATTTGAAATTATGTATGATATGTGATACAATATACAAGAACATTTCAAATTAGGAGATTAAAATGAGTACAGAAACTAAAAGAAGCTCCTTTACCGGAAAAATCGGCTTTGTTCTTGCTGCGGCGGGCAGTGCGGTTGGACTTGGTAACATTTGGAGATTCCCTTATCTTGCGGCAAAATACGGTGGTGGAATTTTCCTTCTCACCTATATTATTCTATCTGTAACCTTTGGATTTGCGCTTATGGTTGCTGAAATTGCGATTGGTAGAAAAACACAGCAAAGCCCTCTTGGTGCATTCAAGGCGCTTGACAAGCGCTTCGCCTGGGTTGGAATACTTGGAACTATTATTCCTGTAATTATTCTTCCATACTACTCTGTAATTGGTGGTTGGGTAACTAAATATATGTTCGGCTTTTTGACAGGCGGAATGAACGAGATGGCAAATGATACCTACTTTAATGGTTATATTGCTAAGGTGGGTGAGCCTATTGTGTGGTTCTTGCTTTTTGTTGCTGTAACTGCTCTTATAGTTATCTTTGGTGTTCAAAAGGGCATTGAAAAGGTGAGCAAGGTAATGATGCCTCTGCTTATTTTTTTGATGATATTTATAGTTATTTACTCTGTTTGCACAATTGATGGTGCTTGGGAGGGTGTGCTTTACTACATTAAGCCCGACTTTTCTAAGTTTTCGATTATGACTGTCGTTTCGGCGATGGGTCAGCTATTTTACTCAATGTCGCTTGCAATGGGAATTATGATAACCTTCGGCTCTTATATGAAGAAGGAAATAAGCATTGAAAAATCGACACACCAAATCGAAATCTTCGACACAGGTATCGCTTTTCTTGCAGGTCTTATGATTGTTCCTGCAGTTTTCGCCTTCTCTGGCGGTGACGAGGGGGCGCTTGGTCAAGGTCCTGGTCTTATGTTTGTCACTCTTCCAAAGGTATTCGCGAAAATGCCTGCTGGCGCTGTAATTGGTACTGTATTCTTCCTTATGGTGCTTTTGGCGGCGCTCACCTCGGCTATTTCGCTTATGGAAACTATCGTTGCCGTAATTATGGACAAGTTCAAGCTAAAGCGTATTCCCGCTTGTCTTGTTGTCTTTGGAGCTTGCCTGCTTCTTGGTCTTCCCTCCTCGCTCGGTTATAGCGCTTGGGCGGGTGTTAAGATTCTTGGTATGCAATTCCTTGACTTGTTTGATTTCATAAGCAACAGCCTTATGATGCCTATTGTTGCTCTTGCAACCTGTATCTTTGTTGGTTATTTCTTGAAGCCAAAGGCGCTTGTTGATGAGGTTTCTCTCTCTGGCGAGTTCAAATGGAAGAAAATGTTTGAGATTATGATAAAATATATCGCACCTGTTTTCATCCTTGCTATTTTGGTTTCATCTGTTCTTGATGTATTTAATGTTATTGAGATATAAGAAAAAGCGCCTTTTTCGGGCGCTTTTCTTTTATAAAAATTTCACAAATTCCTTAAGGTAATCAAATTCAAGTCTTTTTTCAATCTCTTCTATAGTGAGCTTATTTTGTCCTCTTTTCTCGCTTTCGTAAATTGCGTAAAAAATACTTTTTCGAATTGAGACTAAAATTGAACGCTCTATCCAATATTCAAAATGAGTATTTTTAGAAAGATGCTCAAGCTTTTTCATTTTTATATAAAGCTCTACACCATCTGCAGTGTCGTGCCAAATGTCAACAAAGGCATAATCGTAGTCTTCCCTTGACATTACATTTTCTGCATACTCAAAGGCATCGGCTTCTATGATTTTGATTTTCTCAGGGTTGTCAAAATGTGGCAGAATGTGTGCTTTAAACAGCTCTATAACCGACTTGTCGCGCTCAATCACGGTAACGCTTGAAACACTCGACTTAAGGTGTGACATATACGCAAAATATCCCATTCCAAGTCCAAAGGTAACAACTCGTCCGTTTGCACCCTCAATAGGTGATTTCATTGTTTCAATTTCGTTTGGCTTTATTGCCATCCATTCAACGCCATTTTCAAAAACCGTGGGAAATGAATATTCCTCGCTAAAAAAGCCTAAATTACACACCTCTCTATAATCGTCGAACAGTGTAAAATCATCTCGAACAAACGCCTCGTATGGTGCATATTTTTGATAAGATAGTGTCCAAGCTCCTATTTTTTGGTCGGTAATTGGAATGTTATTTATATATGGATTAGCCTTGTATTCGTCAGGGCTTATTTTTTTTACAGAGGGAATAAAATATTCCTTAAGCATTCGCGCCTCAAGCTCATCATTGTCAAGAAATGCTGAGGAAATAAAGTGCGCAAAGGCATTTTCCTCAAAGCGAGCATCTCCGCCTGTAATTTCCCTCATAAGCTCGTCCGTAATAAGGCGCTCATATTCATTTAAATACTTGGCACAAATTCTCACAAACAATTCGTTTTTGTCCATTATATTTTTTATTTGCTCAAGCTCCATTTCATCACCACCTTATTCATATTTTATCACATATTACTCCGTTACGCAAGAGAAAAAGCGAGATTAAAATGGGTGATGTTCTTAGCGGAGAATTTGAAAAGTGCCTCTAAGTGCGAG
>JAFTIV010000142.1 GCA_017456685.1 Clostridia bacterium
TGACGAGCTTTCCGTCCAAGGAAATCGCCATCTTCCCCTTGCTATGGTTGACGACGATAGGCTCGGCGTTGATACGGTCGCGCGTGTCCGCCGTACCGTAACGAACGTTGCCAAGCGCCATTTGACCAAGCCCAAGGGAGTCTAAAACGCGGGGCGTGAATACTTCATTGACGATCCCCGAATCCTTATAGGAATGAAACACACCGTCGTCGTTGACGACGATACCGCTTGACGCTTGCCCTCTATGTTGAAGCGCATACAAGCCATAATATACACTTGATGCTACATCAGTCTTTTCTTTTCCTATGATTGCGAAAATTCCCATATTTTTCTCCTATTATCGATTTGACGACGATTATTTAATTATTAAACTTGTCCTCAATTGCCTTATTTTTAGCAAGAACTGCCTCTTTCCCTGATTCTCTTGCAGAAACAAGCTTATTGTAAAGCTCCTCATCTGCTAATGCTAAAATTTGAATAGAAAGTAAAGCGGCATTGGCTGCTCCGTCAATTGCAACTGTAGCTACAGGAATGCCAGAGGGCATTTGTACAGTTGAAAGAAGCGCGTCAATACCACCAGTATTTTTACAGGATACAGGAATGCCAATAACGGGAAGCACAGTGTTTGCTGCAATAGCGCCCGCCAAATGAGCCGCCATTCCAGCAGCAGCTATAATAACGCCAAAGCCATTAGCCTTTGCTCCCTTAACAAATTCGGCTGCTTCAGCAGGTGTTCTATGAGCAGAATAAACGTGTACCTCAAATGGGATACCATATTCCTTAAGAACATTGATACCCTTCTCAACTATTGGCAAATCGCTATCGCTACCCATTATAATTGCTACTTTTTTCATAGTGTATATCTCCTTTTTATAAACTCATAAATAACAAAGCAGGGCAATCCCACCCAACTAAGGTAGAATTGCCCAGACGGTCGACACTTATGATCTTTGCTCCCATGCGGTTATATCCGCTTCCCGTCAGTTGCAAAAACCTTACAGATTTTTATTTTAACATAATATATGTTATTTTGTCAATACATTTACAATTTTAATTTGGTAAAAATTATACTTTATTTACTACTCGTTTTTCGTCAAAATAACCAAGTTTTACAAATCAATCTATTATGAAATGGGCTTTGTAGCATCTAAATAGTGAGAAAGCAATCTTTTTTGTAATAAAGATAATAGCTCTGGTGCCTTACCGCCAACTCTTTCACCATCAAGCTCCTTGACCCCTCTTACAAGCTTGCTTGAGCTTGTAATAAGTATTTCGTCAGCATTTTTCAGCTCATCTACACCGTATTCTCTTTCCTCTACTATTACACCCATCTCTCTCGCCTCATCTATTAGATGAGCGCGTGTGACCCCTGGCAAAATGTGACAGCTTTTAGGAGCAGTTATTATTTTTCCACCCTTTATAATCGAAACATTACAATGAGAGCCCTCTGTTATAATCCCATTTCTACAAAAAATTGCCTCATCCGCATTAAATCCTTCCGCCTGTTGTGCAGCAAGCACGCTTGGCAACAAATTGAGCGTTTTTATGTCACATAAGCCGTACCTATTGTCAGGCGTTAATATCGCTCTCATTTTCATGCTTATATCTCCTATTTCAAGAGGAGTTATCATAATGCAAATATTTCCATTTTCTGGCATTGCAGAATGTGCTCTAAGTGCACATCCTCGAGATGCGTGAAAATATACAAATTTTTCATTTGCATCAACCTTCTTTACAAGCTCAAAAATAAGCTCGTAAAGCGCCTCCTGAGATAAAGGAGAGTTTATTCCAAGCCTCAAGCAATTGTTATAAAATCGTTCTATATGCTCACACAAAAGATAAGGGATATTATTACGGCACATAACCGCATCATACACCCCGTCACCGAAGTAAAATGCCCTATCAGTCATAGGAACCATCATTTGTTCAATAGATCCTATTTTACCGTTATAATATCCCAAGTTTTTCATATGTACCCCCGATTAAGCCAAAACAAATTTTTCGTTGGATTTGAGCAAGATTTCTCTGTCAACTCCCTCTATATTTATTATAGCTTTTTGCTCGGTAGGTGTTACAAGCTCAAGACGAGAAAGCTTCGAGTTTTTCCACTCAATATCGACCTTTATTCCGCCTTTTGCTAAAATTCCCTTAATTTTTCCATTTTTCATCTCAGCAGGAAGCGCTGGAAGAATTAAAAGCTTGCCATTTTCGCACTGCAAAAACATCTGCATAATACCAGCAGTAACACCAAAGTTTCCATCAATTTGGAATGGCGGATGTGCATCAAACATATTCGCATATGTTCCACCGCCTTGGCTATACTCAAGCTTTGCCGAAGGCTCAACATAAGTAAGCTGATTTTTAACAAGCTTGTATGCTCTATTTCCGTCCTTGAGCTTTGCCCAAAGATTTACCTTCCATCCCATACTCCAGCCTGTGCTTTCGTCTCCTCTTATTTCGAGAGTTTGACGGCAAGCATCTGCCAAAGCCTTTGTTGCATCAGTGCTTATAAGTCCTGCGGGGTACATTGCATAAAGATGAGAAACGTGTCTGTGATGAATGTCCTCTTCCTCATATTCCTCATCATACTCAAGGAGCTGTCCCTTAGAGCCAATCTTATAGATACCCACATTAGGAAGCTTTTCTCTTATTTCGGCAACAAATTCATCGTCTATTCCAAGAATTTCTGCGCTTTTTGATATATTAAGGAACAAATCCTCGACTATAGACTGTGTCATAGTTGTATATAGAGTTGTGTGAACTACTTTTCCATCTATAATCACGCCATTTTCGGGTGATGTTGATGGAGTAATAATCCATTTACCATTATGCTCTATCATTATATCAAGATAAAATTTAGCGCTTTCCTTCATTATTGGATAAGCAACCTCTGCCAAAAAACTTTTGTCAAGAGTATATTCGTATTGCTCAAAAAGATGACGGCAAAGCCAGCCAGACGACATATTCCAAAACGCATATCTTGGCGAGCCTGGCACTTTATTTCCAACAGGCGTAGTGTTTGCCCAAAGATCAAGATTATGGTGAGATACAAAGCCGTCTGCACCATAATAATGCTTGGCGGTTTCTCTACCATTTATGCTTATGCTCTTAATGAGCTCAACCATAGGCTCATGACATTCAACAAGGTCGCACATCAAAACTGGCCAATAATTCATTTCGGTATTTATATTTACCGTATAATTAGAGGACCAAGGCGCGAAGAAATGCTCATTCCAAATGCCTTGAAGATTAGTTGCCCTTGAGCCCTTTCTTGAAGATGCAATTATAAGATATCTTCCAAAGTTGAACAATAGCTCACACAGACCAACCTCTTTTTTCTCAGAGCGAATACGCTCATCAGTCATTTTGTCACTTGCTTCTCCGCCAAAGTCCGTTTCTATTCTGTTAAATAACGATGACACATCGCTTATATGCTTTTCTCTTATATCATCA